>JBPCPO010000104.1:0-21040 GCA_050999075.1 Solirubrobacteraceae bacterium | reverse complement strand
CCCCGCACTGGCCCCCCCCCGCTCTTCCTCGTTTTGTTTTTTCTCTCCTCCTCCCCCCCCCCTTTCCCGCTCTTCTCCCCGCCCGCTAGCACGCCATCGCGATACAGGAGCGAGCTCGCGAGCCCGTCGATCTTCGGCTCGGCGACGAACCGGAACTCCGGCTCGCTGATCCCCTCGCGCGCCAGGTGGTTGCGCATCCGGGCGATCCATGCCCGCAGATCCTCGGCCGAGCGCGCGTTGGCCAGCGAGAGCATCCGCTGGGGATGGCGGACCTTGACCAAGTCGCTGACGGGCTCGCCGCCGACTCGCTGGGTCGGCGAGTCCGCGCTCAGCAGCTCGGGGTGAGCGGCCTCGATCCCCCGGAGCTCGTCCATCAGGGCGTCGTAGGCATCATCACCGATCTCGGGGTCGTCGAGGACGTAGTAGCGGTGGCCGTGATGGTCGAGCAGACGGTGCAGCTCCGCCGCGCGCGCCTGCGGTCCGGGATCAGGGACGCTCACGGCTCGATCGACGCCGCCGGGGGAACGAGCAGCCGGTGCAGGTCGTGGCGCTGCAGGGCGGACATCCCCTCGTGGTCGGTCAGATCGAAGTGCAGCGGAGTGACAGCGATCCTTCCCCGCGCGACCGCCGCGAGATCGGTGCCGGTCTCCTCACGCTCGTAGCTTGCGTCGCCGTAGATGCGGTAGAGCCGGCGACCGCCGGCCCCTTCGTCGATCAGCGCGAGCTCGTCGCGGTACACGCGCTTGCCCAGGCGCGCGACCTCGACTCCGTCGGGCTCAGAGCCCGGAACGTTGATGTTGAGCAACGTCCCCGGCGGCAGGGGAACCGTCCCGAGCTCGGCCACCAGCCGCGCGGTGAACTGCGCGGCGACTCCGAACTCGAACTGCAGCCCGGCCCGAAAGTCGAGCTCCAGCGCACGCGACTGCTGCGATACCGCGATTCCGGGCAGCCCCAGCACGATCGCCTCGAGGGCGGCGGCGACGGTCCCCGAGTAGGTGATGTCGTCACCGAGGTTGGAGCCGTGATTGATCCCCGAGACCACCAGCTCCGCCTCGAACCCCTCGACCAGCCCGAGCTTAGCCAGCCGCACGCAATCGACCGGGGTGCCGTCGGTCGCGTAGCCGACGCTTCCGTCGCTGAAATCGACCTCCTGGACCCACAGCGGGCGGCGAGTCGTGATCGAGCGCGCCATCGCCGAGCGGTTGCCGTCGGGCGCGATGACCGCGAGCTCGATCCCGGAGAGCGCCAGCAGCGAGCGACGAAGCGCCTGCAGCCCCGGAGCCTCGATCCCGTCGTCGTTAGTGAGCAGAACTCGCACCGTGGGTGATGCTAGTCAGTGGGTCGGCCGCTGCGGGTGCTCATCCGGCGGCGCCGGCTGGAGCGCGCGAGCGAGCGTCGCCACCACCGCGAGCGGCTCCCGCACGAGCTGGCGCCAGGTCACTCGAATCGCCCGATACCCGCTCGCGACCAGTGCGGCGTCGCGCTGACGATCGCGGTGCAAACGCGCCGCTGAGCTCCCGACCCGAGGCGCCGCTCACGCTAACCCGGCCTCCCGACCCGAGGCACCGTTCACCCTGATCGCACCCCGAGCATCCGCTCGCCCCCGTAGCCGACCCCCGCCAGGTACAGCCCGTGCGGGGGTGCGGTCGGCCCGGCGTGCGCGCGCGGGCGCCCCTCCAGCAGGGCGGTGAAGTCGCAGAGCGAGCGCCGGCCATCGGCCACCTGAAGCATCGTGCCGATCAGGACGCGATTCATGTGGCGCATGAAGGAGTCGGCCTCGATCCAGAACTCGAGCCCATCCGATGACTCCGGGCGCCGGCGCCACAGCGCTGTGTAGACGTTTCGGGAGAAGCGGACGTGTGCCGTCTCCGTGGGCGTGAACGCGGTGAAGTCGTGAGTCCCCGCCAGGGCGTCGGCACACCGTTGCAGCCGGGGCAGATCGAGCCGGTGGGGCCAGTGCAGCACCCGTGCACGCTCCACTGGGCCTCGGGCCCGGCGGGCTAGTATCCGATAGCAGTACACCCGGCTGGTCGCATCGCGGCGAGCATCGAAGCCCGCCGCAGCCGCCGTGCAGGACAGCGCAGCGATGTCATCCGGCAACAGGGCGTTCAGGCCCTGAACCGACGCGGGATCACCCTCGTAGCTCGCCACCTGGCCCCACGCATGGACGCCGGCATCGGTCCGGCCGGCGACCCTCAGCGCGACCGCATCGACGCGCAGCAGCACCGCGAGCGCGCGCTGCACCTCCTCCTGCACCGTCCGGGCGCCGGGCTGGCGCGCCCATCCCCCGAAGCTGGTTCCGTCGTACTCGAGCAGCAGCCGGGCGACCATCCAGCCCCCTGTGAGCCCAGAGCCTCCTAGACGAGCTCCAGCAACACCATCTCGGTCGAGTCCGAGCGCCGTGGCCCCAGCTTGAGGATCCTCGTGTAGCCACCCGGACGCTCGCTGTACCGGGGCGCGATCTCCTCAAACAGCTTGTAGACGATGAACTTGTCCTGCCCGAACGCCGATAACGCCCGCCGTCGCGCATGCAGGTCGCCGCGCTTGGCGAGCGTGATCAGCTTCTCGAGCTCGGGCTTGACCGCCTTGGCCTTGGCCTGGGTGGTCTGGATCCGCTCGTGCGCGATCACCTCCTTGCTCAGGTTCATCAGCAGCGCCTTACGGTGCGAGGAGGTGCGGGAGAGTTGATATCGCTGACGTTGATGACGCATGACTGGAACCTTAGTCGTCCTGGAGCGAGAGCCCGCGTGCGTGCAAGGTCTCGATCACCTCGTCGATCGACTTCTTGCCGAAGTTCGGGATCGCGTTCAGCTCCGCCTCGCTCTTGGAGACCAAATCGCCGACGGTTTGGATACCGGCACGCTTGAGGCAGTTGTAGGACCGCACCCCGAGCTCGAGCTCCTCGATCAGGATGTCGTCCATCGCATTTGGGGCCCGCGCGGGTCCGGGACCCGGCCCGCCCCCCACGCCGAGCTCGAGCTCGCCCGCCCCGAGCGGCTCGCGCAGCTCGGTGACCCGATCGGCGTCGGTGAAGATCGCGAGCTGGGAGATCAGGATCTCCGCCGCCTCGCGCAACGCCGCGTGCGGATCGATCGAGCCGTCAGTCTCGATGTCGAGGGTCAGCTTGTCGTAGTCGGTCTTCTGTCCCACGCGAGCCTGCTCCACGTTGTAGGCCACCCGACGCACGGGCGAGAAGATCGAGTCGATCGGGATCACGCCGATCGGCTGGTCGGGGGACTTGTTCTCCTCCGCCGGACGATAGCCACGGCCCCGACCCACGGTCAGGTAGACCTCGAGCTTGGTCTTCTTCTCCAGCGTGGCGACGTGGGCGTCGGGATTGAGGATCTCGACGCCCGACGGTAGATCGATGTCCTTGGCGGTGATCTCGCCCGGACCCGTGATGACCAGTGGCGCCTCGATCTCGGTGGCGTCGCTGTGCATCCGGCACACGACGCCCTTGAGGTTCAGGACGATGTCGGTGACGTCCTCCTTCACCCCCCGGATGGTCGAGAACTCGTGGGCGACGCCTTCGATCCGGACGCTCGTCACCGCCGCACCGGCGAGCGAGGACAGGAGCACTCGCCGCAGCGAATTGCCGAACGTGTAGCCGAAGCCCCGGTCGAGCGGCTCGATGGTGAACGAGCCACGGTTGTGGTCAACGGACTCGCTGGAGATTCGGGGCACTTGGAAGTCAAGCATCGAGGTCCTAACGTGGTGGGTTCCTGCCGCCCCCACGGGCGGCTGTCAACGCCGCGCGATCCCATGAGGCCGCGGCTGAAAGCTTGTGGCTACTTCGAGTAGTACTCGACGATGAGCTGCTCCTGGACCGGTCCGGCGATCTCCCGCCGTTCGGGCCGGCGGAGCACCTTTGCCGTCAGCGAGTCGTGATCGGCCTGCAGCCACGCCGGCACCTGGCCGGTGAGCTCGGTGGCGTCGCGGATCACCTGCGTCGCGGTGGAGCGGGCATCGATCGCGATCACGTCGTTCTCGCGCAGCTGGTAGCTCGCGATGTTCACGCGACGCCCGTTGACGGTCCAGTGTCCGTGGAGGATCAACTGGCGGGCCTGTCGCCGTGACGCGGCGAAGCCCAGCCGCACGAGCACGTTGTCAAACCGACACTCGAGCATTCGCAGCAGGTTCTCGCCCGTAATCCCGGACTGGCGCGACGCCTTCTCGTAGTAGATCCGGAACTGCTTCTCGAGCACGCCGTAGTAACGCCGTGCCTTCTGCTTCTCGCGCAACTGCACGCGGTACTCACTCTGCTTCTGGCGACCACGACCGTGCTCCCCGGGGGGATAGGAGCGTCGCTCCACGCCACACTTGTCGGTCAGGCAACGCTCGCCCTTGAGAAACAGCTTCTGACCCTCCCGACGACACTGCTTGCATTGCGGAGAGGTATCCCGGGC
The DNA here is from genome assembly GCA_050999075.1 of Solirubrobacteraceae bacterium. Classification (GTDB taxonomy): domain Bacteria; phylum Actinomycetota; class Thermoleophilia; order Solirubrobacterales; family Solirubrobacteraceae; genus Palsa-465. The sequence goes on along the minus strand of JBPCPO010000104.1, from coordinate 16,634 downwards.
CATTACACGCGCCTGCGCTTGCGGGGTCGGCAGCCGTTGTGGACCTGGGGGGTGACGTCCTTGATGCCGGTGACCTCGAGTCCCGCCGCCTGGAGCGAGCGAATCGCCGTCTCACGTCCAGAGCCCGGACCCTTGACGAACACCTCCACCTTCTGTAGGCCGTGCTCGATCCCCTTGCGCGCGGCGGCGTCGGCGGTCACCTGGGCGGCGAACGGGGTCGACTTGCGCGAGCCCTTGAATCCGGCCCCCCCGGCTGACTCCCAGGCGATCACGTTGCCCTCCCGATCCGTGAGCGACACGATCGTGTTGTTGAACGACGTCTTGATGTGCGCCTGGCCGATCGGGATGTTCTTGCGAACCCGACGGCGACCGCGCTGTGGCCGCTTTGGAGCCGGCATCAGTCCTCGTGCTTTGCGGTCACGCTGATACTCACTTCTTGGCCGCCCGCTTCTTCCCGGCCACCTGCATCCGCTTGGGACCCTTGCGGGTGCGCGCGTTGGTCTTGGTGTTCTGGCCTCTGACCGGCAACCCCCGGCGGTGGCGCATGCCGCGGTAGCAGCCGATCTCCTGTAGGCGCTTGACGCTCTGCGAGCGCTCGCGCCGCAGATCGCCCTCGACCGCGAGCTCCCCGTCGATCGCGTCACGGAGCTTGACGACCTCCTGCTCGGTGAGATCGCGCACGTAAGTGTCCGGGGCGACGCCGACCTCCGCGAGGAGGTGGTTGGACGTCGAGCGCCCAATCCCGTAGATGTAGGTCAAGCCCACCTCGACGCGCTTGTTGAGAGGAATGTTGACTCCCGAGATCCGTGCCACGCGTCAGCCCTGCCGCTGCTTGTGGCGCGGGTTGGGACAGATAACCAGCACCCGGCCGTCGCGGCGGATGATCTTGCACTTCTCGCACATGGGTTTTACGGGGGGTCGTACCTTCACGCTGGTGTCGCTCTCCTGACGTATTACGGTGATTCCCACAACCCGGCTCTGGCGACCGGTGCGGTCGCCGCTACCACGCGGGGAAGCTCCATGCAGGGCAAAGTCACTCCCCACAGGCGCGGCGATCGATGGTAGCAGGGCACGGCCCATCGGGGCCGCCGCGCCCGGCGCGCGTCGCCCAGAGGGGGCTTCAAGCCACTGCGCGACCGCTGTGCGCCTCGTGCCAGGGGGTCAGGATCCGCGGCCCCTCTGCGGTGACCGCGATCGTGAACTCGAAGTGCGCCGCCAGCGATCGGTCGCGCGAGTAGATCGCCCAGCGATCCTCGCCGACCCGCACGGCGTCGCGCCCGGCGGTCACCATCGGCTCCACCGCCAGCACCATGCCCTCCTCGAGCTCCACCCCGGTGCCGGGAGTGCCGTAGTTGGCGATCTGGGGGTCTTCGTGCATGCTGCGCCCGATCCCGTGCCCCACGAGCGAACGCACGATCGACAGGCCGGCAGCCTCCACGTGCTCCTGGATCGCGTGGGACACGTCCCCCAGCCGACTGCCGACCCGGCACTTCGGCACCGCGATGTGAAGCGCCTGCTCGGTGATCGCCAGCAGGTTGGCCGCGGCGGGCGTAATCGGGCCCACCGGAAACGTTCGCGCCGCGTCAGCCACCCAGCCGTTGCGGACCACGCCGATGTCGACCGACAGGATGTCGCCGCGGCCGAGCTTGTAGCGGCCCGGGATGCCGTGCACGATCATCTCGTTGGGCGAGGCGCAGATCGACCCCGGAAATCCCCGGTAGCCCTTGAACGCCGGCTCGGCGCCCTGCGAGCGGATGAACTTCTCGGCCGCCTCGTCGAGCTCGCGCGTACTCACCCCGACACGGATCTTCCCGGCCAGCAGATCCATCGTCCTCACCAGGATCGCGCCCGCGGCGGCCATCCGGTCAATTTCCACCGCGCTCTTCTTGATGATCACGAGGTCGAGAACCTGACCATCAGACGTTTTCCTCCAGGCGCAGGGTCGCGATGACGGCGCGAATGTGGTCGTGCACATCGGCCGGGCTGCGCGTTCCGTCGATGCGCCGCATCAAGCCCCGTCCGTCGTAATAGTCGATCAGGGGCTCGGTCTGCTCGTGGTAGACCCGCAGGCGATTGCCGATGACCTCGGGAGCGTCGTCGTCACGCTGAATCAGCCGTGACCCATCCTGATCGCACACGTCCGCACGCTTGGGCGGATCGAAGTCGACGTGGTAGTTGTGACCCGCCTTGACGCATACGCGGCGGCCGGACAGGCGCTGGACCAGGTTCTCGTCTCCGACGTCCACCAGCACCGCTGCGGTGACTCGGCGGCCGAGCTCGGAGAGCTGCTGGTCGAGCGCCTTGGCCTGCTCGATCGTGCGGGGAAAGCCGTCGAGGATGAACCCATCCCTAGCGTCCTCCTCCTGCAGTCGCTCGGCGGCGATGGCCATGATCAGCCGGTCGGGAACGAGGTCACCGGCATCCATGTAGCCCTTGACCTGCTTGCCCAGATCGGTGACGTTCGCGACGTTGGCACGCAGCATCTCGCCGGTCGAGATGAACGGCAGCCGGAAGTCTTCGCACAGGCGTTCGGCCTGTGTTCCCTTGCCCGCTCCGGGAGGACCGAACAGGATCAGGTTGAGCTCGGACACGAGCTGCTGACTCTATCGGGACAGTCTTGGCCGTGCCACTAATTGCCGCGGTGTGGGTGGCCCCCTGAGCTCGCTCCACTACCGGGCGCGCTCGGCTAGCTCCAGACCAGCCGAGCCCTGCTACTTCAAGAAGCCCTCGTAGTTGCGCATCATCAGCTGCGCCTCGAGTTGCTTCATCGTGTCGAGGGCAACTCCGATCACGATCAGGATCGAGGTGCCGCCGAAGAAGAAGTTGGCGCTCGTCTGGTTGATCAGGATCGTCGGCAGAGCGGCGATCGCGGCCAGGAACAGCGCTCCCGGGAAGGTCAGCCGCGCGAGGATGCGGTCCAGGAACTCGGCCGTGGGCCGCCCTGGGCGCACTCCGGGAATGAAGCCGCCGTACTTCTTGAGGTTGTCCGCCTGATCCACGGGGTTGAACGTGACCGCGGTGTAGAAGTAGGTGAACACGATGATGAACAGGGCTTCGCCGAGAACGTAGTGCCACCCCTGCGGACTGAAGAAGCTCGCCAGGTGGGTCGCGAAGTTGTTGCGGTTCTGGCCGATGAGCTGGCCGACGGTGGGCGGGATCGCCATCACGCTCGCCGCGAAGATGACCGGAATGACCCCCGCCATGTTGACCCGCAGCGGCAGGTAGGTCTGACCCCCCTGCGTCATCCGGCGCCCGATCACGCGCTTGGCGTACTGGATCGGGATCCGGCGCTGGCCCTCCTGGACGAACACCACCGCGGCGACGATACCGATGGCGATGAAGGGCATGATGACCCGGAACACCTGGTCAGGGCTGCTCCACCAGGACTGGACGCCGCCGGCGAGCCGGGAGACGATGCTGGCGAAGATCAGCAACGAGATCCCGTTGCCGATCCCGCGCTGGGTGATCAGCTCGCCCATCCACATCAGCAGGACGGTTCCGGCGGTCAGCGAGACCACGATCAGGAACACCTTCGCGAGCGTGAAGCTCGGGATCAGCGTCGCGCCGGCCTGCTTCTCGAAGCTCCGGAACAGGAACACGTAGCCGATCGACTGCGCGAACGCCAGCCCGACCGTCAGGTAGCGCGTGTACTGGGTGATCCGCGCCTGTCCGACCTCGCCCTCCTTCTGGAGCTTCTCCAGCGACGGGACCACGACCTGGAGCAGCTGCATGATGATCGATGCCGTGATGTAGGGCATGATCCCGAGCGCGAACAGCGCGATCCGTCCCAGCCCCCCGCCCGAGAAGAGATTCAACAGCCCGAGGATGCTGTTGCCGCCGAAGTTCTTCTGGATCGCGTTGACCGCGGCGGCGTTGATGCCCGGTGCCGGGATGTGGGTGCCGAGCCGGTACAGCGCCAGGATCAGGGCCGTGAAGAGAACCTTGTTGCGGATCTCGCCGATCCTGAAGGCGCCGAGGATCGTCGAGATCATTTAGCTGTCGATCAACTGGCAGGTGCCGCCCGCGGCCACGATGCGCTCGCGCGCGACCTGGCTGAAGCCGTGGGCATGGACCGTCAGCGCCTTGGTCAGCTCACCCTTGGCTAGCACCTTGACCGGGATGCCCTTGCGAGTGGCCAGGCCCCGCGCATTCATCGCCTCCAGGGTGACGGCCGCACCGGCTTCGAAGCGCGCCTCGAGGTCGAGCAGGTTGATCGGCTGAGTGTGGGTCCGGAAGGGCTCGAACGGCATCGACTTCTTCATGTGGGGCCCGCGCAGCTTGCGCATCCGCATGTGGATCGGATTCTGGCCGCCCTCGAACCGGGCGCGGCGCTTGGAGCCCGACCTCGAGCCGGCTCCCTTCTGACCCCGGCCGGAGGTCTTGCCGGTCCCCGATCCCTCGCCGCGGCCGACGCGCTTACGCGGCCTGCGACTGCCCCGGGGCGGTTGGAGGTTGTGCAGGCCGATCCGCTCGGACCCAGCCTCCCCCGTCCGCGCCTGCTCAGCCACCGGATTCCTCCGAGACGTTGACGAGATGGCGCACCTTGTGAATCATTCCCCGGATCTGAGGCGAGTCCGACTGGTGGACCGTGTGCCCGATCCGACGCAGCCCGAGCGAGCGCAGCGTGTCAAGCTGGCGCTTGTCAGCGCCGTTCCGAGACTTGTGCTGCGTGATCGAAACCGTGCTCATGCCGCTTCACCGGCGCCCGCCACCGGCTCTGCGGAGGAGGCTGGGACCGCATCCGCGGTCACTCGCGTCGCTTCGGGCTGGCCATCACCGTCGGGGACCGGAGCGGTGAGCGCGGGTGCCGGTTGCGCCTCCAGCATGCCCTCGGGTGCTGGTTGCGCCTCCACCATGCCCGCGGGCGGCGGATCAGTCGTCAGGCCGAGCACCTGGTTCACGGACAGGCCGCGGAGCTGGGCCACTTCGAGGGGCGTGCGCAACGCCTCAAGGCCCGCCATCGTGGCCTTCACGAGGTTGATCGGGTTCTGGGAGCCCAGGCTCTTGGAGAGGATGTCGTGAATGCCGGCGAGCTCCAGCACCGCCCGCACGCCACCTCCGGCGATCACCCCGGTGCCGGGCGAAGCCGGCTTCAGCAGGACCCGACCGGCCCCGAACACGCCGGTCGTCTGGTGGGTGATCGTGGAGCCGTGCTTGGGGACGCGGTAGAGGTTCTTCTTCGCGCGGTCGACGCCCTTCTGGATCGCCACCGGAACCTCGTTGGCCTTGCCGTAACCGATCCCGACGACGTCGCGCTCATCCCCGACGACCACCAGAGCCGTGAACGAGAAGCGCCGACCGCCTTTGACGACCTTCGCCACCCGGTTGATCTCGACTACGCGCTCCTGGAGGTCCAGGCCGGCGGAGGAGACTGAGCGATCACGGAGCATGGTCGATCCAGAGTAGCGAGTCTAGAAAGCCAGGCCGCCCTCGCGGGCGCCGTCGGCCAGGGCCTTGACGCGCCCCTGGTATTGATAGCCGCCGCGGTCGAAGACCGCGCTGTTCACGCCGCCGGCTACGGCTCGCTGCGCGAGCAGGGTTCCGACCTGGCGAGCCTGCTCGGTCGGATCGAGGTCGCGCAGGTCGGTCTCGGTCCAGTTCACCGCCGCGATCGTGGCCCCCGCGTCGTCGTCGATCAGCTGGGCAGAGATTCCACGGTTGGAGCGGAACACCGAGATCCGCGGCCGCTGAGCGCTGCCACGGACCTTGGCCCGTACGCGCCGGCGACGCTTCAACCGTCGTGCGGGAGCAGTGGAAGTAGTCACCCCTTGCCTCCCTCCGGTCGGCGCTCTTGATGTTCTCTGCGGGCATCCAGCCCGCAGTAATGCCCTCCCTCCAGTGTCATGCTCGCTTACCGACCTTGCGGGCTACGTACTCGCCCTCGTAGCGGATCCCCTTGCCCTTGTAGGGCTCGGGCTTGCGCTGCTTGCGGATGATGGCGGCGAGCTCGCCGACCTGCTGCTTGGACGCGCCCCTGACGACGATCCGCGTCGGCTGTGGCACCTCGAACTCGATCCCCTCGGGCGCCTTGACCGAGACCGGATGCGAATACCCGAGGGCAAGCTCGAGGTCACGCCCACGCAGCTGCGCGCGGTAGCCGACCCCCTGGATCTCGAGACGCTTCTCGAACCCGTCGGTTACGCCCTGCACCATGTTGGCCACCAGCGTGCGGGTCAGGCCGTGGAGCGCGCGGTGCTCACCGCGATCGGTCGGCCGCGTGACGAGCAGCGTCTCGTCGACGCGCTCGACCTTGATGTCGCGATGAATACGTTCCCACAGCTCGCCCTTGGGCCCGTTGACGGTCACGCGCTCGGGCTCGATCGCGATCGTGACGCCCGCGGGTACGGGAATGGGTTGCCTGCCGATTCGGGACATGGGCCAGCCAGGGTCTACCAGACCTTGGCCACAACCTCCCCGCCGAGACCCTGCCTGCGCGCCTCGTGTCCGGTCATGACGCCCCGGGAGGTCGAGATGATCGCAGTGCCCATCCCGCCCTGAATGCGCGGAATGTGGGCGTGGTCCACATAGGTGCGCTGACCGGGCCGCGAGACCCGCTGCATGCCGGCGATCACCGGTTTGCGGTTCTCGGTGTACTTGAGCGTGACGGTGATCTGCTCGCCCGGCCGTCCGGCCGCGGGAGGCCCGACCTCGTACGCGTCGATATAGCCCTGCTCCTGGAGGATCCGCGCGAGCTCCCGCTTCAGCTTCGAGGAGGGAATCCGGACGTCGTGGTGCTGGGCCTGGGCCCCGTTGCGCAGGCGGGTGAGAAAATCGGCCACTGGATCGGTCATTGACATGGTGTCCCCTTGCCTCCGTCCAGTCGGCACTCTTGATGTGGTCTGCGGGCATCCAGCCCGCAGTAAACGCTCGCCAGCCCGCTCATCACCAGCTCGACTTCGTCATCCCGGGTATGTAGCCGTTGTGCGCGAGCTCGCGCAGGCAGATCCGGCACACGCCGAACTTGCGGTAAACGGCTCGGGCGCGGCCGCAGCGCCGGCAGCGGCTGTACCCGCGGGTCTTGAACTTGGGCGTGCGCCGCTGGCGGACACGCTGTGAGACTTTGGCCATATGCCCTCAATCAGGTTTCGGTAGTGGGTCGAGCCTGCGCGGCAGGCTGAGTGGTCTCCGTGGGGGCGCCGTCCCCGGGAGCCGGAGTCGCCGCGGCGGCACCGTCCTGGCGAACCGCACTCGCCGGACGGCCCTCCTTGGCGAACGGCATCCCGAACGCCTCGAGCAGGGCGAACGATTCCGCGTCGCTGCGAGCAGTGGTGGTGATCGTGATATCGAGGCCTCGCACCTGATCGACCTCGTCATAGTCGATCTCGGGGAAGATGATCTGCTCGCGCACGCCCATCGAGTAGTTGCCGCGACCGTCGAAGGACCGCGGGTTCAACCCGCGAAAGTCGCGAATCCGCGGGATCGCCACCGACATCAGACGATCGAGGAACTCGTAGGACCGTTCGCCGCGCAACGTCACCGCCAGCCCGACCGGCATCCCGTCGCGCACCTTGAACTGGGCGATCGACTTGCGGGCGCGGCGGATATTCGGTCGCTGCCCCGCGATCGTCGCGAGTTGCTCCGTCGCCGACTCCAGCATCTTTGAGTCCTGCTTGGCCTCACCCACGCCCATGTTGACCGTGACCTTCTCGATCCGCGGCGCCTGCATCGGCGTCGAGTAGCCGAAGCGCTCGACCAGCGCCGGGCGGATCTCCTCCAGATATCGGGTCTTGAGACGTGCCGTGGGCATCAGTCGAGCCTCGTCCCGCTGCGCCGAGCCACGCGGCCGCGCTTACCGTCCGTTACCTGCACTCCCACCCGGGTTGGCCGGCCGTCGTTGGGATCGATGGGCATCACGTTGGAGATGTGGATCGGACCCTCCTTCTCGATCACGCCGCCGACCTGCTCGGCCCGCTGCGCGCCCGCGACCTGGCTGGGCTTCTGATGGCGCTTGACCATGTTCAAGCCCTCGACGTAGACGCGGTTCTTCTTCGGCTCGACCCGGAGGATCTTGCCTCGCTTGCCACGATCCTTCCCGCTGACCACGATCACCTCGTCGTCGGTCTTGACGCGCGCTGACATGCTCAGAGCACCTCGGGCGCCAGGGAAACGATCTTCATGAAGTTACGGTCGCGCAACTCTCGTGCCACGGGACCGAAGATGCGGGTGCCGCGGGGATTCTGCTGGGCGTCGATCAGCACCGCAGCATTCTCGTCGAAACCGATGTAGGTGCCGTCCTCGCGACCGTAGGACTTCTTCGTGCGGACGACCACCGCGGTGACGACCTCGCCCTTTCTCACCGATCCCTGCGGGTTGGCCTGCTTGACCGTCGCGACGATCACGTCGCCCACGCCGGCGTAGCGCCGCCGCGAGCCGCCGCGGACGCGGATCACCAGGATCTCTCGAGCGCCGGTGTTGTCGGCGACCCTGAGTCGAGTCTCGTTCTGGATCATCTGGCGCGCTCCACGACCTCGACCAGCCGCCAGCGCTTGGTCCGCGAAAGCGGCCGAGACTCCCGGACGATCACGGTGTCACCGGCGTGAGCGTCGTTGCGCTCGTCGTGGGCGTGCAGCGTGCTCGACGTACGCACGATCTTCCCGTAACGGCGATGACGCCGGGCGGTGTCGATCCGGACCACGATCGTCTTCTCAGCTCGGTCGGAGACGACCACACCCTGACGAAGCTGCTGCACACCGGGCTGGTGCTCGCGCGGCGGCGTGAGCACCGTCTCGCCCGTGGCCGCCCGCGCCTTGACCCGGGCGCGCTCACGACCGACGCGGCGAACCTCGGCCTTGCGCTGACGCAGGGCGACGCGCTCCTCGTGTCGCTGCTCCGGGGTGCGGGGCCCGCTCACGGGCGCCTTGGCCGCCTTCGCCGATCGCGCCCGGCGCCGGCGCTCCTTCGGCGCCACCACCTCCGCCCGCTCACGCCGGCCAGCCGCAGACTCGGCCGGCTCACGCAGCGCGGTGGGCGTCTCGGCGGTGCTCGCGGGCGTCTGTGCCTCGCCCTGCTGGTCTGTCTCGTCAACCATTGATGGCAACCTCAGTCCCGCGCTCGCGGGCGATAGTCAGTGCTCTCGCGATCTCGCGCTTGGCCCGCCCGAGATTGGAGGTGTTGTCCAACTCTCCGGTCGCATGCGCGAAGCGCAGGCCGAACAGCTCGCGTCGCGCGGTTGCGATGTGCTCTCGCAGCTCGGCGTCGCTCAGATCGCGCAGCTCGGTGGGCTTCATCCTTCCTCTCTCATCACGAACTTGGTACGGACGGGCAACTTGTGGCCCGCGAGGCGCATCGCCTCGCGAGCGAGCGACTCCGATACTCCGGCGAGCTCGAACATGACCCGTCCGGGCTTGACCACGGCAACCCAGCCTTCCGGCGAGCCCTTGCCCGAGCCCATCCGGGTCTCGGCCGGCTTCTTGGTAAATGGCTTGTCCGGATACACGTTGATCCAGACCTTGCCGCCGCGCTTGATCTTGCGCGTCATGGCGATCCGGGCCGCCTCGATCTGGCGGTTGGTGAGCCAGCCGGCATCGAGCGAGCGCAGGCCGTACTCGCCGAACTGGACCTTGACCTGCCCGCGCGAGAGTCCACCGCGGCGACCGCGGTGCTGCTTGCGATGCTTGACGCGCTTGGGCGCGAGCATCAGCGAGCGCCACCCTCACGTCCACCGCCTGCTCCACCCGGTGCGCCGCCAGGCCGCGGACCGCGGCCGGTGCCGCCGGATTGGCCACCCCCGGCTCCACCGGAACCGCCGCCACCAGGCCGCGGCCCGCGTCCGCCGCCAAGTCCGCCACCCGGTCCACCGCGACCGCCACCACCGGATCCACCGCGACCGCCACCGCCAAGTCCGCCACCGGATCCACCCCGACCGCCACCGGCGCCGCCACCAGGTCCACCGCGACCGCCGCCAGATCCACCGCGACCCCCGCCACCGGCGCCGCCACCAGGACCGCCGCGACCGCCGCCAGATCCACCGCCGCCAGGACCGCCACGACCGCCGGCGCCGCCCAAGCCGCCACCGCGACCGCCGAAACCGCCGCGACCGCCGCCAGATCCACCGCCAGGTCCGCCACGACCACCCGGACCGCCACTGCGGCCCCGGCCGTCGCGGCCGCTGCGGCCGTCGCGGCCACCACGATCAGGCGCCTGCGGGGAGGGCTCGTCCATGATCGTGAGGTCGGCCCCCGTGTAGCCCGCGGGCATGATCTCGCCCTTGTTGATCCAGCACTTCACGCCGATCCGGCCGAACGTGGTGCGGGCCTCGTGAAAGCCGTAGTCGATGTCCGCCCGCAGCGTGTGCAGCGGCACGCGACCGTCGGAGTAGCCCTCGGTGCGCGCCATCTCGGCGCCACCGAGACGACCCGAGACCTGCACCTTGACGCCCTTGGCGCCGGATCGCATCGCGCTGGTCAGGGCGCGTTTCATCGCCCGGCGGAAGGCGACCCGGTTCTGGAGCTGCTCGGCGATCGACTGCGCGACAAGCCGGGCATCGAGCTCGGGGCGCTTGATCTCGAGGATGTTGACCTTGACCTGCTTGCGGGTGATGCGGTGCAGGTCGCGGCGCAGCTGGTCGACCTCAGATCCGGACTTTCCGATCACGATCCCCGGCCGCGCGGTGTGGATGTTGACCTCCACGTCGGTCGCGTTCTTGCGGATCGTGATGTCCGACAGGCCGGCGTGCGACAGTCGGCCAATGATGTGCTCGCGGATCTGCGTGTCCTCGTGCAGGTAGTCGGCGAAGTGCTTCTCGTTGAACCAGTTCGACTTCCAGTCGTGGATGTACCCCACGCGGATCGACTCGGGATGAACTTTTTGACCCATGGCTTCTGGCTATTCCTTTGGCGTGAGCAAGATCGTGAGGTGGCTGGTGCGCTTTCGAATCTGCGTCGCACGCCCCATCGCGCGCGGACGGAAGCGCTTGATCGTCGGACCATCGTCGGCCTTGATCGCCTTGACGTACAGATCCTCGCCCACGAGCTCGTGGTTGTGCTCTGCGTTTGCAACCGCCGACTCGAGCAGCTTGCTCCAGTCGCGGGCGATCGCCCGGGGCGTAAGGGCCAGGATAGCTCGCGCGTCGTCAACGCTCTTGCCCCGAATGTGATCGCAGACCAGACGAGCCTTGCGCGGCGAGGAGCGCACGTACTTGGCCTGCGCCCGCACGACGGGGATCGGAGCCCCGGGCTCGCGCCGGCTGCGGCGCCGTGAGGGGGCCGGCTTGGCCGCAGGCAGGTCGGCCTTTGTGGAGGGTGCGTCGACCTTCGCGGGAGCCGCGTCGGCCTTCGCGCGACGCCTGGGGGCACGCGACCGAGCCGGCGGCTGCACGGGCTCCTCCCCAGCCTGGGGGTCGACGTCGGAAGGGGCCCCGACGGCGGCGGGCTCGGATTCCGCGCCGCCCTCAGCCTCGGGGGTCGCCTCAGGCTCCGAGGCATTCGCGTGCGGTGCCTCGGAGGCTGATGTGACCTCCGCGTCGGCGGCACGCGACCGTCGGCGGCGAAGACGCCGCTTGCGCTCCTCCGACCCCTCGGGCTTTTCGGGCTTCTCCAGCTTCTCGGGCGTTTCGTCGCTCATCGCCAGATCACCGTCGCTTCCCGGTCGAGGTGTGACCACGGTAGAGACGGGTGGGGGCGAACTCGCCGAGCTTGTGCCCGACCATCGATTCCGAGACGAACACGGGCACGTGCTTGCGCCCGTCGTGCACGGCGATCGTGTGTCCGACCATCTCGGGAAAGATCGTCGAGGTCCGCGACCAGGTCCTGATCATCCGCTTCTCACCTGAGGTGTTCATCGCCTCGATCCGCGCCATCAGGCGCTCCTGCACGAACGGGCCCTTCTTGCTCGAGCGGCTCACCGCTTCCTCCCTCGTTTGCGGCCGCGGACGATGTAGCGGTCAGAGTGCTTACGCTTCTTGCGGGTGCGGTAGCCCAGCGTGGGAACTCCCCACGGGGTCACCGGATCACGACCCGGGGTGGTCGATCCCTCGCCGCCTCCGTGGGGATGGTCGACGGGGTTCATCGCCGTGCCGCGAGTCTGCGGACGCACACCCATGTGGCGTTTGCGACCCGCCTTGCCGATCCTCACGTTCTGGTGGTCGGAGTTGCCGATCGTGCCGACGGTGGCGCGGCACTCGGAGCGGACCAGGCGCATCTCCCCCGACGGCAGGCGAAGGGTCACGTACTCGCCTTCCTTGGCGAGCAACTGGATCCCGACGCCGGCCGCGCGGCCCATCTGTCCGCCGCGGCCCGGGGTGAGCTCGACGTTGTGCACGACCGTACCGGGAGGCATGTTCGCGAGCGGCAGGCTGTTGCCGACGCGAATGTCGGCGCCCGGACCCGACTGCACCGTCGCCCCCAGCCGCAACCGCTGCGGGGCGAGGATATAGCGCTTCTCGCCGTCGGCGTAGTGCAGCAGCGCGATGTAGGCCGACCGATTGGGATCGTACTCGATCTGGGCGACCTTGGCCGGGACGCCGTCCTTGGTGCGCTTGAAGTCGATCTTGCGGTACAGGCGCTTGGCGCCACCGCCGCGATGGCGCGAGGTCTTGCGCCCCGCGGCATTGCGCCCGCCGGACTTCTTCAGCCCCTCGGTCAGCGACTTCTCGGGCTCCCCGCGGGTGATCTCGGCGAAGTCCGGGTACGTGACGAACCGGCGCCCGGGGGAGGTCGGCTTGGGCTTGCGGATGGGCATTACTCCGACCCCTCGAGTCCTCTGAAGATCGGGATCGTGTCGCCTTCGCGCACCTGCACGATCGCCTTCTTCCACTGGCGGGTGCGGCCGACGGCCTGGGCGCGGCGCTTGGGCTTGCTCTTGACCGAAGCGGTGCGGACCGCGAGCACCTTGACGTCGAACAGCTGCTCGACCGCCTGGCGGATCTGCGTCTTGTGCGCCCGGTCGTGAACCCGGAAGGTGTACTTGCCGGCCTCGGCGAGCACGTAGGTCTTCTCCGAGACGACGGGTCGAATGATCACCTGACTCGGGTCCATCAGCCGCCCCCTCCATCCTTGCCAGCGCTGCCGCCGGCACGCGAGGCGTCACCACTCCCGCTGGTCCGCGAGACATCACCGCTCCTGTCCGCCCCCGGCGCGTCGCCACTTCCGGCCGCCCGCGCCACCAACTGCGGTAGCGCGGCCTCTGACAGCAGCAGTGAAGCGGCGCCGATCACGTCGGCGACGCCGGCGTCGGAGACCGGCATCACCGCCACGCGATCGATGTTCCGGAACGACTTTCCCGCGGCCGCCTCCTCGAAGGCCAGCAGCACGAGCGTCGGACCGGGATGCCCTGAGTCCACCAGCAGCTGCGCGGCCTGCCGGGTCGATGGGGCCGAGAACGCGGTGGCGTCGAACACCGCCAGCGTCCCGCGCCCGGCGTGCACCGACAGCGCGCTGCGCAGCGCAGCGCGGCGCGCCTTGCGATTGACCTTGAAGGTGAAGCTCCGCGGCGTCGGCCCGAATACGACCCCGCCGCCGGTCCATACCGGGGATCGCGAGGATCCCGCGCGAGCGCGGCCGGTGCCCTTCTGGCGCCACGGCTTCGCCCCGCCACCCCGCACCTGGCCCCGGGTCAGCGTCGAGGCGGTGCCGCTGCGCCGCGCGTTGAGCTCGGCGCGGACGGACTCGTGCACGAGCGCCATGTTGAAGCGAGCCTGAAAGGCGCCCGCGTCCAGGTCGACCGAGCCGCCGCCGATCACCGGGGCGCTGAGGGCAGCGATGGGGGCGCCGGGGCTAGCCATCGGTGCGCACCTGCACCGTCGCGCCGCGGGGCCCTGGGACCGCGCCTCGCAGCAGCAGTAGGTTCTGCTCCGCGATCACCTCGACCACGGTCAAGCCGCGCTGGGTGATCCGCTTGCCGCCCATGCGTCCGGGGCCGCGGATGCCCTTGAACACGCGTGAGGGCGTCGCCGACGCGCCGATGGACCCCGGCGCGCGGACGTTGTGGGAACCGTGGGACTTGGGACCGCTGGCGAAGTTGTGGCGCTTGATCGTGCCCTGGAAGCCCTTGCCCTTCGAGGTGCCCGACACCTTCACGCGTTCACCCTCGGTGAACGCGGCAACGGTGACCGTCTCACCCACGAGGAGCTCGCCGGCGTGATCGCGAAACTCGGCCAGATGCCGGTGTGCGGAGGTGTCGGCCTTCTTCAGGTGTCCGAGCTGTGCCCTGGTCAGCGACTTCTCCTTGCAGGGACCGAAGGCCAGCTGCACGGCTTCGTAGCCGTCGCGCTCGAAGGTGCGGATCCCGGTCACCGGACAGGGGCCGGCCTCGAGCACCGTGACCCGCTCCACGCGTCCATCTTCGAGGAATCGCTGGGTCATTCCGAGCTTCTTGGCGAGGATCGCGGCCATCTTCCGATCCCGCCTACAGCGCGAGACGAATCTCGATATCCACCCCGGCCGGCAGATGGTCGAGGCGCTGGAGCGAATCGACCGTCTTGGGCGTCGGTTGGTGGATATCGATCAGTCGCTTGTGAGTGCGGATCTCGAAGTGCTCGCGGGAGTCCTTGTCCTTGAACGGCGAGCGGATCACGCAATAGACGTTCTTCTCCGTGGGCAGGGGCACGGGACCCGAGACGCTCGCGCCGGTGCGCGTCGCCGTCTCGACGATCTCCTTGGCCGCTGTCTCGATCGCCGAGTGGTCATAGGACTTCAGGCGAATGCGGATCTTGTTCTGAGCGATGGTTGCCATTTTGTTTGTCGTGCGGGGCTGCGGCCTCGCGGGCGTTGCTTACTGAACCACCTCGGTCACGACCCCCGAGCCGACCGTCCGGCCGCCCTCGCGGATCGCGAACCGCAGACCCTGATCCATCGCGATCGGCTGGATCAGCTCGATCTCCATCTGGACATTGTCGCCCGGCATGACCATCTCGGTGCCATCCGGCAGGTTGGCCACGCCCGTGACGTCGGTCGTGCGGAAGTAGAACTGCGGCCGGTAGCCGGTGAAGAACGGCGTGTGACGGCCACCCTCCTCCTTCTTGAGAACGTAGACCTCGGCGTTGAACTTGGTGTGCGGCGTGATCGAGCCCGGCTTGCAGAGCACCTGCCCACGCTCGATGTCCTCGCGCTTGGTCCCGCGCAGCAGGCAGCCGGTGTTGTCGCCGGCGCGGCCCTCGTCAAGGATCTTCTTGAACATCTCGACTCCGGTCACGACCGTCGTGGTCGTCGGCCTGATGCCGACGATCTCGACCGTCTGGCCGGTCTTGATGATTCCCTGCTCGATCCGTCCGGTCGCCACCGTGCCGCGGCCGGTGATCGAGAACACGTCCTCGACGGGCATCATGAACGGCCGTTCGAGATCGCGGACGGGGTCGGGGATGTAGGTGTCAAGCGCTTCCGCGAGCTCGAGGATCTTGGCCTCGTACTCCGCGTCGCCCTCGAGCGCCTTCAGCGCCGAGCCGGTGACGAACGGAATGTCGTCGCCGGGAAAGTCGTTCTCGGACAGCAGCTCGCGGATCTCGACCTCGACCAGCTCGAGCAGCTCGGGATCGTCGACCATGTCGGCCTTGTTGAGGAACACGACGATGTAGGGGACGCCGACCTGCCGCGCGAGCAGGATGTGCTCGCGGGTCTGGGGCATCGCGCCGTCGGCCGCGGACACGACCAGGATCGCGCCGTCCATCTGCGCGGCGCCCGTGATCATGTTCTTGACGTAATCGGCGTGGCCCGGGCAGTCGACGTGGGCGTAGTGACGGTTGGCCGTCTCGTACTCGACGTGAGAGGTCGCGATCGTGATCCCGCGGGCCTTCTCCTCGGGAGCGTTGTCAATCGACTCGAACGACCGCACCTCGGTGCCGCCGCCGAAGGTCTGGTTCAGCACCTTGGTGATGGCCGCGGTCAGCGTCGTCTTGCCATGGTCGATGTGACCGATGGTCCCGACGTTGACATGGGTCTTGTCGCGCTCGAACTTGGCCTTCGCCACTTTGGTGTGCTCCTTTGAGTCTCAGTAGTTGTGTTCGTCCTGGGGACGAACGATCTAAAATACAAACTTCCGTTCCCGACTGCTGCTAGGGGTACCTCAGACCAGGGTCGGGGTCCTCAGGCCGCGTCCTTGCTCGCCCACCACCTTCTCCGTGATGTGCGGCGGCACGACCTGATAGCGGTCGAACTGCATCGTGTAGGTCGCACGGCCCTGGGTGTTGGAGCGCACATCGGTGGCGTAGCCGAACATCTCGGCCAGCGGGACCTCGGCGCTGACCACCTGCGCGTTGCCGCGCTGCTCCATCCCCATGATATGACCGCGACGGCGGTTCAGGTCGCCGATCACCTCGCCCATGAACTCCTCCGGGGTCACCACCTCGACCGCGAAGATCGGCTCCAGCAGCACCGGCTTGGCGCGCGCCACGGCCGCCTTGAGGGCCAGCGACCCGGCCACCTTGAAGGCGATCTCCGAGGAGTCGGTGTCGTGGTACTTGCCGTCGGTCAACGTGACGCGCACGTCGACCATCGGGTAGCCGGCCCGCGGACCGTTCACGAGCGCCTCCTCGACGCCCTTCTCGACCGCGGGGATGAACTCGGTCGGGATCGAACCGCCCCTGACCTTGTTGACGAAGTCAAAGCCCTCGCCCGGGGCCGGCTCGATGTTGATGTAGACGATCCCGTACTGGCCCGAGCCACCGGTCTGACGCACAAAGCGACCCTCGACCTTCTCGGCGC
>JBPCPO010000017.1:0-14185 GCA_050999075.1 Solirubrobacteraceae bacterium | reverse complement strand
TCTCTGCCGCAGACTGGTCCAGGCCCAGAACGCCCGGACACGAATTGAGCACAGCTACGTCCAGACGCCCGCCGGCGACGTCCATCGTGCGGCGATCTTGGTGCGGGACGCGGCTCGCGACTTCGTGGGCTCCTACCGAGCCTGGATCGAGCCGTTCCTGACATAACCAGGGCCGTAGCCGTGCCTCCATCCGGGATCCAGCATCACGCGAACGCCCGATCGACGGCGTCGGCCTCCTGGTCGCTTGGCTGGTAGTGCGCGTAGATCTGCGTCGTCTTCGAGTCGGCGTGGCCCATCCAGTGCTGAACGGTGCGCATCGGTGTCCCCGCGGCCGCCATCCGCGTTCCGAACGTATGGCGCAGCTCGTGGAACGTGATCCGGTGGACTCCGCGCGCTCGATCGCCTGCTTGAAGCGGCGGACGAGCGGCGAGCGGTCGAGCGGCTTGCCAGTCTCGGGATGGCAGAAGACGAGGTCCCGGTCGCGTGCGTACGGAGACCGCTCGCTCAGCTCGCGGAGCGCAACGGCAACTCGCTCGGCCATCGGGACCGACCGACCTGAGCCGGCCGACTTCGGATCGCCGAGCCGAGCAGCTCGCCCTGCCGCAGGCCGGTCATGGCCGCCGTCAGACACAGCACCGGCTCGATACGTCCGAACCCATCGTCCCGGTACGGCGCCGCGAGCAGCTGCTCGAGCTCGGGCTGGTCTAGGAACTGGATCCGCGTCTCGGTCTTCTTCATCGTCGGCCGATCCGCCAGCTTGACCGGGTTCGTCTGGCACCAACCCTTGCGCAAGCCGAGGTCGAAGATCGAGTGCATCGTGTTGACGTGGTTCCGGATCGTCTTGACTGCCAGCGTCCTGCGCTTCGCGGCAACGTAGCGTTCAATGTCCGCCGGCCGGATGCGATCGAGGGTCTTGCCGGCGAAGAACGGGGCGATGTGGTTGCGCAGATCGGAGGTCACCGTCAGCCGGTGGGACTTGCGCCGGCCTTCAGCTCCAAGCGCTGGCAGAACTCTTGCCCAGCCTGCTGCATCGTTACCCGCTCGGCGTCGGGTGCCGCCGGCGGGCTGTCGAGCTCTCGCATCCGCCGCAGCGCGCGCTCGGCTTGTGCCTTCGTGAGCCGTCGGCGCGACCTTCCGTGCGGACGTCGCCGACCTTGCGGCGCACTCGCCGACCGTCCGGGCCGTACCACGAGCCGATCTAGGAGCGCCCGACGATCTGGAGGGTGCCCGTGCCATAGGCGCGTCGAGCGTTTGCCGACGAGGCGGTCACGGCCCGTCGCGACGCCCGATTGGTACACGATGGAACACAGCACACTCGACCGCCCACGCAGGCCGGGCGGTGCGCCAACGGGGCGAAAGACGAACCCCGTACCGCGGGCCGATGGGCGGCCGATCGTCCCCGCGGCAGGGCTCAACGCGGTCCCCCCGGTCAGCCCTCGGCTCGCCCGAAGGTCACGGCGTCTCGTCCGGTCGGACGGGTAGCTTCCCGGCATGGGGAGGCCGCTCGAGCTGCTCTTGATCTCGGGAAGCCTGCGGGCGGGCTCGACCAACGCGGCGGTGCTTGAGACCGCGCGAGCGGTCGCGACGGACGGGATTGCGGCGGTGCTCTACGACCGCATGGGCGGATTGCCGCACTTCAACCCTGACGACGATCGGGAGGGCGATCCCGTTCACCCCGCCGTCGCCGAGCTGCGGGCGCGGGTGGCGGCGGCGGATGCGCTGTTGATCTGCACCCCCGAGTACGCAGGAGCGCTACCGGGGGCGCTGAAGAACCTGTTGGAGTGGACGGTCGGCGACGCTGGAACCTATCGCAAGCCGGTGGCCTGGATCAACGCCTCGGGGGGCGCGGCACCGACCGGCGGTGCCGACGCTCACGCCTCGCTGCGCAAGGTGCTGGGCTACGTCCATGCCGACATCGTCGAGGCCGCCTGTAGGCGGATCCCCGTCACGCGGGACGCTGTGGGCCCGGACGGGGCCATCGCGGACCCGCAGGTCCGCGAGCAGATCACCGCGGCGCTCACCGCACTGGGCCAGCACCTCACGCAGCTCGACGCCGGTAGGCCCCGCGCGTGAGAAGCTTCGCCGCACCCGTGACAATGAACGGCATGACCGCCGACGAATGGACGACCGCCGAGCATGTCGATCGCTATATCGGCCGCGCCGACGAGTATCCGCGCCGCGCGGAGGGAGAGAGCGTCCTGCTCGAGCATGTGCCCCGAGACGCTCGTCGCATTCTCGACCTGGGGACGGGCGACGGACGCCTGCTCGCCCTTCTCCGGATCGACCGTCGCGAGATGGTTGGTGTCGGCCTTGACTTCTCCGAGCTCATGCTCGAGGCAGCCCGCGAGCGCTTCGCCGGCGACGAGCGCATCGAGCTGGTGCAGCACGACCTCGCTGAGTCGCTGCCCGCGCTCGGGCGCTTTGACGCTGTCGTCTCGTCAATGGCCATCCACCATCTCGAACACGAGCACAAGCGCTCGCTGTACGGCGAGATCTTTGATCTGCTCCGACCCGGCGGGCTGTTCGCGAACTTCGAGCATGTCGCGTCGCCGACGCGTCGCCTGCACTTGGCGTTCTTCGCCGCGATCGATGAGCCGCTCGAGGACGAAGATCCGTCTGATCGCCTGCTCGACGTCGAGAGCCAGCTCGCCTGGCTGCGCGGACTCGGTTTCGAGGACGTCGACTGCTACTGGAAGTGGCTCGAGATGGCCCTCCTGATCGGCGTCAAGCCAGGCGGCGGACGCGGCACTCACCAAGGACCGCACGAGACTTCCGACCGGTAGCCTGGCCGATCGTGCCCGACGTGCCGATTCGAGGCGAGATGATCAGGCTTGGCCAGCTGCTGAAGCTCGCCGCGGTGATCGACAGCGGGGCTGAGATCAAGACCTTCCTCGCGACCGAGCCGGTGTGGGTGAACGGGGAGCGCGAGGCCCGCCGGGGCCGACAGCTGCATCCGGGGGACCTCGTCAGAGTCGGGGAGCGCGAGCTGCGCCTGACCTCCACCGCCCCGGCTGGTTCGGACGGCCGTTAGAGTTGCGGCGATCAAGGCGCGAGCAGCTACAGCGATGATGGCGCTCGCGATGGTCGGGTGCGGTGCCAACAGCCGCTCGACCGCGGCCGGTCGCTCGACC
This sequence comes from Solirubrobacteraceae bacterium, assembly GCA_050999075.1. GTDB lineage: Bacteria > Actinomycetota > Thermoleophilia > Solirubrobacterales > Solirubrobacteraceae > Palsa-465. The sequence goes on along the minus strand of JBPCPO010000017.1, from coordinate 11,054 downwards.
GCGGCGCACACCTCGTCGACGGTCGCCGCGCCACTGCAGCGGTCTCACCCCCAGGCGGTCGAGCCGACCGTGGGGAGCGTGGCCCGCGGGGGCACGAGGAGCCTTCAAGCGGCGGCCGCTGCCCCGCCGCCCGGAGTTCCCATTGCGCCGGCGAGCATCGGCGGCCGCGCCAAGGGAGCGCCGACCGACGAGGAGGTGAGGGCCGAGGTCGCCCGCTTCCAGCGCGCGGTCGCGCTGTACCACCTCGATCGGCTCGCCCTCTCGGGCGACCTGCTCAATCTGGCCACACTGGGGCCGGGCCAGTTCTTCGTCAGTATCGCCTCGGTGTACACCGACTACGGCCTGCCGATCGCGTGTGGCGGTGTCCTGCACATACCGCAGCTCGGCGTGGCCAACAAGACGTTGCCCTGCGGCACCGAGGTGACCTTCGTCTACGGGGGGCGGGCGATCCGGGTGCCGGTGATCGACCGTGGGCCCTATATCGCGGGACGGGTGTGGGATCTCACCGGAGCGGCTGCTGAGGCCTTGCAGTTCCCGGGCCTGGGGCCGATTCAGTGGAGGATCGGCTGAACGGGCCCCGGCCGAGCTTCCCCCCGCTGAGCGGCCCGGCGCAGCGGCCCGGCGCTCACTCGCCGGCGGGCAGATCCCCCGACTTGATCGCGACCATGGCGATGTAATACAGCGGATGGCCCTGGGAGGAGAGCCGGTGGCAGTAGCGACGTTGAGTGCGCAGATCGAGTGCACCCTCTTTGAGCATGCGGCGGATCAGCCGCTCGAACCCCGATGGGTCGGTGGCGGTCAAAAAGGATTCCTTGATCGTGAACGCAATCCACCCGCCGGGCTCGATCAGCTTGTAGGCGACGCCGAAGGCCTCGGGCGGGATGTCGTCGAAGCCCAGTGCCGCGACCGTGGTCATGCCGGTGAAGCGCCATCGCGTCAGGCGCTCGCGCTGGATGGCGTCCAGCTGGGTGAGGTCGGCGACGAGATAGTCGTCGTAGAGGCCGGGGCGGTCACGCTCGGTGGCCGCCGCGGCCTGCTCGATCAGGTCCACGCCGACGATCGCGCGCGCCCCCAGGTCAGCGAGCTGCTCGCCGACCATTCCGTTGCCCGCGCCGAGGTCAAGCACCACCAAATCGGACGGGGAGGCCGATTCGCGGTCGAGCTCAGTCGCCAACAGCTCCCGGATCACCCGGGGCGAGCAACACTCGAGGAGGTCGTAGAACAGGCGCTCGTACAGCCCCGGGATCTCGTACAGGGCGCCGTACTCGTGAAAGCGGATGCACCGCCAGACGCCGTCGATGCAGACCTCGCACCACTCCTGATCCTGAGCCAGCCGCCCCGCCTCCGGAGTGGGGAGACGCAAGTCCTCAAGCTGATCGCTTTCGGCTGGCAGCACCCGGAGAGCCTATAGGAATCAGGTGGTGCCGCGGGCTCTCGCCCCCAGCGGACGCTGCTGGTCCGGGTTCGCTGCCCAGCGGTTCTATCCGCCCGGGAGCGGCGCGACCAGCGCGGCCCCAGCCAATAGGATGACGCCTGAGCCCGAATCGCGAAGCGTGGTCGCCGCTCCGGGGATCGACGTCGGCGAGAACTGGAGGTAGCGCGAAGATGCAACTGGGAATGGTCGGCCTAGGCCGGATGGGATCGAACCTCGTGCGGCGGTTGATGGCGGCTGGTCACGAGTGCGTGGTCTACGACGTGAGCGCCGACCCCGTCAGAGCGCTGTCCGCGGAGGGGGCGACGGGTGCCGGCTCCCTGGAGGAGCTCGTCGCCGGGTTGAGCAAGCCGCGGGCGGTGTGGGTGATGGTCCCCGCGGGGACCATCACCGAGCAGACGGTTGGCGCCCTCGCCGAGCTCCTGGAGGCCGGCGACACGGTCATCGACGGCGGCAACTCCTACTACCGCGACGACATCGCTCGGGCGGCGCAGCTGTCAACGCGCGGCCTCCATTACGTCGACGTGGGGACCAGCGGCGGGGTGTGGGGGCTCGAGCGCGGGTACTCGCTCATGATCGGCGGCGAAGCCGAGGTCGTCGAGCGCCTGGGGCCGCTGTTCGCGGCGATCGCGCCGGGGGTCGATGCGGCGGCGCGAACCCCGGGCCGCACCGGTGAGCCCTCGACCGCCGAGCACGGCTACCTGCACTGCGGGCCGAACGGCGCCGGGCACTTCGTGAAGATGGTCCACAACGGGATCGAGTACGGCGCCATGGCCGCCTACGCCGAGGGACTGAACATCCTCAAGCACGCCAATGCAGGCTCGGTCACTCGCGAGTCCGACGCTGAAACCGCGCCGCTCGAGCATCCGGAGGATTATCCGTACGACCTCAACCTGACCGACGTGACCGAGGTCTGGCGGCGCGGGAGCGTGATCGCGTCCTGGCTGCTCGATCTGACCGCCTCTGCGCTGCTGGCCTCGCCGGAGCTCGAGGATTTCTCCGGGCGGGTGTCGGACTCCGGAGAGGGCCGCTGGACGGCGATCGCGGCGATCGAGGAGGGCGTCCCCGCGCCGGTGCTCCTGACGGCGCTGTTCTCCCGCTTTGCCTCCCGAGAGCTCGATCACTTCGCCAACCAGACCCTCTCGGCCATGCGCAGCCAGTTCGGCGGCCACGCGGAGAAGCCCAACGCGTGAGGCCGGGCGGCAGACTCGCCGGGTAACGTCGAGCCGGAGACCCGCCCCGAGCCGGAGACCCGCCGCCTGACGCGAGCCGCCCCAGCCCTACGAGCTGAGTGCGACGGCCGCTTCCGGGGTCACCACGCGGAAGCTGAAGCTCTCCTCGAGATAGAGGTGGACGGTCTGGGCGTCGTGGTGGTCATAGCCGAGCGCGATGTCCTGCCCGGACTCGAACAGGAAGTCCCCGCCGCGCAGGCTGAGGACGATCGCGCCGCGCACCCCGGGGGCCCACACGATCGGGCCGCCGAGGATCTTGCGCAGGTGGTCGAACAGCGGGTAGCCGCCGTGCTCGGAGGTCTCGATCACGGCGGTGTACTCGTCGGGTCCGAGCGCCAGTCCGTAGGGCCCGGAGATGCCACTGCGAAGCAGCACCTCGACCCCCTTGGCCACGCGGCGTGGGTAGTGCTCGATGCTCTTGGCGGCCGGGATCGCTGGATGCGGGGACGCCTCGGTGATCCCGTCGATGCCCCCCTGCGGCCAGCCGTGGAAGACGGCGATGTTCTCCGCCACCGCGAGCTGCTTGGCCGCCTCGTCCAGGTCGTCGAGGTCGGCATCGGCGGCGCCCCGGTCGTTGTCGCGCAGCTCGTCGCGGGAGACGTCGAACTCCGCCCGCAGCTCGACGAGCGGGAGGACGCGGCGCCGTCGCGCAGCGACGCCGTCCGCGGGGGTCTGCTCGATCGCCTCGGTGCGTCCGAGGTTGGTGGCCGAGTGCTTCCAGCCCAGCGGGTCGGAGAAATCGACCAGCTTGCGAGCGGCCAGCGACGCGGTCAGGTGCTCCTTGGCCTCGTCGTCGAGCAGCTCCCATCCGGCCTCTGTGATCGGCGCCAGCTCGCGCAGGAGATGGTTCACAGGCCCCACCCCTTGAGGCTCCCGATTCCGAGCGAGGGCGGGGGGTCCGGCGGCGCGGGGGCGGGAGCTGGGCCGTCAGCGGACGCGGCCGCCTCGGCCGCCTCACCGTGATCGACGATGTCGCCGGACCGGAACAGGACCCCGCGGGCGATCTCCTGCCACTGGGGGGTTCGGCGCAGCAGGAACTCGAGGTCCATGCTGAAGTGCTTGAACTCCTCGCCCTGGGCGTCGGCCATGATCGCTCGCGCGTCGGCGTCGGGCTCGAGCGCGAGGCGCTGCTCGTACCACCCGATCGCCTCTGCCTCCTCGGTCAAGGAGGCGCACATGCGTGCGAACGTGCGCGCGCTCGCCGGCAGCTCACCGGCCGGCTCGTGGTACTGGTCAAAGCCCATCTCGCCTCCTCTGCTCGTCAACCTGAGATCAACTGCGCAGGCCATCATGGCGTATCGGCACCGGCTGCGCCTTTCGGACGCCCGCGATCGCGTTTGCGGGCCAGGGTCGGCCTCTATGCTCGCACGCCGATGGCCTCACGCGCTGGACCAGACACCAACTCTGAGCCCCGCCACCGAGTCGTCATCGTGGGTGGCGGGTTTGGCGGCCTGCAGGCCGCTCGCCGACTGGGCCGAGAGCCGGTCGAGGTGACGCTGATCGATCGTCGCAACTTCCATCTGTTCCAACCGCTGCTTTACCAGGCGGCGACGGGGGCTCTGGCCCCGGAGGAGATCGCCGCCCCGCTGCGCGCGATCCTCGAGCGCGACGAATACGTTCGCGTCATGATGGGCGAGGTGCGCGGGTTCGATCTCGGGCGCCGAACCGTCGTGGTCGACGAGCTCGCGAGCGGCGAGCGGGGCCGGGAGATCGAGTACGACACGCTGATCGTCTCGGGCGGGTTTCGCTACTCCTACTTCGGGCATGAGGAGTGGCAGCGCCACGCGCTCGAGGTCCAGTCACTGGAGAGCGCGATCGCGGTCAGAAGTCGGATCTTCACCGCCTTCGAAGCGGCGGAGGTCGAGCCCGATCGGGCGCGGCGAGATGCCTGGCTGACCTTCGTGGTGGTCGGCGGCGGCCCGACCGGAGTCGAGATGGCAGGACAGATCGCCGAGCTCGCGCGCGACACGCTGGCCCGCGATTTTCGGGCCATCGACTCGCGCCAGGCCCGGATCCTGCTGGTCGAGGCGTCAGAGCGCATGCTGCCGGCGTTTGCACCGCGACTCTCGAGGAAGGCCAGCAAGGCCCTGCAGCACCTCGGAGTCACCGCCCGCACGGACCATCGTCTGGGCGGCCGGAGTGGTCGCCTCCGAGCTCGCCGCCGCGCTCGCGGCCGCCAGCGCCACCGCGCCCGTCCGGGGCGGGCGGGTGGTGGTGCAGGCCGACCTGACGATCCCCGGACATCGCGAGGTGATGGCGCTCGGGGACATGGTCAGCGTGCAGGACGCCGCCGGGCGCGAGGTCCCGTTGCCCGGCCTGACGTCGGTGGCGATGCAGCAGGGTCGCTACGCGGCGGCGTGGGTGGGGGCGCGGCTGCGCGGCGAGACTGTCAAGCCGTTTCGCTACGTGGACAAGGGCAGCCTGGCCACGATCGGACGGGCGAGTGCGGTGGCTGACATCAGGGGGCTCCAGCTCAGCGGCGCGATCGGGTGGCTGATCTGGGCCGGCGTCCACATCTCCTACCTGATCGGGTTCCAGAACCGCCTGCTGGTGATCACCCGCTGGGGGTTCAGCTTCGTCAGCCGCGGGCGCGGCGCCAGGCTCATCAGCGGACGCGGGGCGCCGCCGCGAGTCTGATCATGGGACCCGAGCGCCGGCGGGCAGGGCCACCAAGCCATGAGCACGGCCCCCCCTCGCCCAACCCTCCCACGAGGTGTGAGGGTCAAGCGGATCCTCTACGCGGGTGAACTTCCAGCGTTGGCCGCGGTGCGGGGAGCCGTTGTCGATGATCAGGAACACGCGCTGGGCCTGCTTGTAGGGGTGCTGGGACATGAACTGCTCCACGAGCGCGTCGAACGGCTCGATGGCGTCCTTGGCGGCGCAGCGGTCGAAGAGCCTGGCTTGGCGCGCGTCCCACGCGGCGAGGTGGCAGAGCGCGCCTTTGCGCTCGTACTCGAGATGGTCAGCACGATCGGTGCGTTGTCGCGCACGACCATGGTGTGCTCGGGTGTGCGACATAGTGGTTGGGGACCTGCGGCGTCTCATGGATACGCCGCCCAATTCCGTGGCCCGTAAGCTCGGTGCACACGGCGTGGCCGTTGGCTATGACCGTCGTCTCGATCGCAGCTCCGATGGCGTTCACCGGCGCCCCCACACGGGCGGCTCGCATCCCCGCCGCCAGTGCCCGATGCGCGGTCGCCACCAGTCGACGGTCGCTGTCAGGGGCCCTGCCAACGGGCACGGTGTCGCACGCGTCGGCGTAGAAGCCGTCGAGCTCGGCGGTCACGTCGAGCTTTACCAGGTCACCCTCGCGCAGGCGGCGGGGGCCAGGAATGCCATGAACGCCCTCGTCGTTGACGCTGATGCAGGTCACCCCGGGAAAGCCGTAATCGACCTGAGGTCCCGAGCGAGCACCAGCCCGCCAGAAGACGTGCCCCGCAACCGCATCGAGCTCGCTCGTCCTCACGCCCGGCCTAACGGCACGCCGCATCGTCCGCAGCGCCTCGGCCACTACCCGCCCCGCCGCCCGCAGCGCGGCAAGTTCCTCGGCGGTCTCGACAGAAATGGACTCAGCGTACGCCAGGCTTCACGCGCTGCCTCGTCGTTCCGAGCGATCGGCTGGCGGCGCCGTCGCCGTATAACGAACCCCACACGGCGAGCCGCGGCGACTTCGACGATCACCGTAAGCCGAGCCGGTTGCGCACATCGCTCAGCCGTCGGAAGGACCGGCGCCTCAGCAGCTCGTAATAGTAGCCCGGCCAGGTGATGCTTACCAGCTGGCTGTGCCGCGTGGCCCGCGGCCCGTTCCCTTTGTGCGTCGCCCTTATAGGTCCTGACTCGAACTCGGGATCGTACACGGGCGCCGCACGCTCAGCGGAGATCAGCGGCAAGGGGGCTGCCGCCCCCCGACGCCGTGTTGATTGTCAGCGTCGCGCACGCGCGGCCGCTCGCGTGGACAGGATGGATTCGCCACCCGGCGTAGTACGGCTCGAAGTAGACCAGCCGGGCCTTCGTCGGCAACCACAGCGCCGGCACCGAGTGAACCGTGCCGACGTTCACTCCGAGCTCCCACGCGAGAATGCTCTGAAACGGAGTCGTCGTCAGCGGCTGTCCGCAGGCGAGGATGCGTCGGGCTTCGGCGTGATCGACGGCTTGCTGGAGCCGGTGGATGACGAGCGCCCACGTCCGGCCGAGTTCGATGCCGTTGTGGGTCAGGCGCGCGCGGCTGCGCGCGTGGGGCGTCATCACGACGGCGAACGCGATGAAGGCGGCGGCGACGAGCATCCGCGACGCGCGCGGGCCGAGGGTCAGCAGCCGTCCGACGGCGGCCCCGGCGAGAACGACCATTATCGCCGCCGGCTCGAACATGTAGCGCGGCGAGACCTTCAAGCCGTGCAGGGTGAGGGCGATATCGACCACGATCCAAGCGACGGCGACCGCGCCGATCACCAGCCATTCGACCTCGCGGCGGAGCGCTGCGTAGAGAATCGCGAAAACGCCGACGAGCTGCATCGGCAGCTCGTAAAGGCCGAAGTAGGTGTTCATCACGGCGAGGAACCCGTTGCCGGGTAGTGGTTGGGCCGTGCGCCGGTCGACTTCACTGGCCACGAACCAACTGGGGGAGCTGAGGCGTGACATCCCGAACCAGAGCACGAGGAGCACCCCGGCGCCCGCGAGCAGCGACCGTCGCATTCGCGGCTCTTGGTACCACGCCCAAACCGCATAGGCGCCGGTTATGAGCCACGCCTCGGGCCGGCCCAGCGCCAGCAAGACCAGCAGGATCCAGGCGAAGCCACGTCGGCGGCACAGGTGCTGGTCGATCGCCGCCAGGAGCAGGGCCACCATGATCGGATCTGAGGTCGCGATCAGCAGGAAGTGCCAGAAGCCAGTGATACCGAGCACCCCGAGCCCGGCGAACCCCGCGGCGAAGCCCGCTCCAAGCGGCGATCGGCCTGGATCGGCGAGCCGGTACGCGATCCGTGCCCCGAACACCGGCGCCGAAAACGCTCCTGCCACCGCAGTCACCATCCACAACCACATCGCGGCCCGGCCGGTGAGCGCGTACGGCAACGTGAACAGGAGCGTCAACGGCTTCCACGACGGCGGCGCATTGAGCTCGAGCCCAAGATGGAGCGCCTGGTGGCCCCATACAAGCCACCCGTAAGCGTCGTAGGCGGGCCGCATCCCGGTGAGGACGACCCACACCATGGCGCAGGTCACGATTGCGAGCGCGCCCGCCAGCCACCGGGCCGTCCCCGGCGCGGGCCTACGTACGTGAGAAGATGGTCCGGCTCGGACCGGCTCGGCTAGCATCGACTTCTGAAGGTAGCCAACTCGGATGCGACCGTCGGCGGGACCGGCTGGCAGTCCAAATCTTCCTGCCGGTTTGAGCATCGTCGGGCGCCTATGAAGATCTTGGTTCTACTGGTCTATCTCACGGTCCTCCTGGTCTAGAGAATTCCAGAGCAGGCGATTCACGTCCGTACCGCCCGTATCTCGTACACAGCGGCACACCCGAATCGCTGCACCGACCCGATGATCGGGCCAAGGAGCTTCTTGAGATCGGCGCTGGCTTGGCAGTCGGCCAGCAGAAACCGCGCTCCACTGCGCTGCACAAAGCTGCGGGCAGCGTCCTGGCCCAGCGTGCCGTCGAACAGCGTCTGCGCAACACGCGTGCTACCGAGGCAGTGCGGCTCAGACCACACGCAGTCCCCGACGAGCGTGTGTCGACCGGTCCAGCCCGGGATCACCGCTCCGAGATAGCTGCGAGTGAGCACTCCGCCGGGTGCTCGATCGTGCGCCAGGTAGTCGAGCGCCGCGCGTTCATCGGGGGTGATGAAGTTTCCGTTCTCGGCGCTCGGGGCCAGGAGCTTGCGCGCGTCGCTCAGCTCGAGCGCGGTTGCCGGGATCGTGAGCAACGCGACGGCCAGCGTTCCGATCGCCATTCGGTAAGGAAGCTGGCGATAGCCGGCGCGCTGGATGCCCTCCACCGCGAGGATCGCCAGCGGAATCGTGATCCCCTGAAATGCGTGCAGAGGTGTGGCACCGAGATCGGTGCCCGACAGCGCGAACAACGCAAACGCCGCGATCGGCCACGCCCGCGTCGCGGCCGCTAGGAAGCTCTCAGGGCGCCCGCGGTAGGCGATCATCGCCGGCAGCAGCAGCGGCGCGATTGCCAGTGCGATCGAGAAGAACGAGAACGCGTGCTTGCTAGCCTCACGCGCTAGCTGCCACGACACATCGGTCTGACCCAGGATCGCGTAGTAGGCCAGGGGCGCCGCGGTAACAGTCGTGGTGACGGCCGGCAAGACCAGGCGCCAGGGCCTCCCGCAGCGCCCACGACCTACCCGCAGCACGAGCTCAGACCCGATCACAAGCAAGATCAGGAGCTCGCCGTTCCAGGGGTGCACCAGGCTCGCCAGGCCTCCAAGCAGCGCAGGCATCCATCGCAGCCGATTCCCCTCACGGGCCCGCTCGTACGCCACCAGGGCACCGACCATCGCCGCCAGCGCGATCAGCCCAAACACGTAGCCCCACGACAGAAATCCCGGGAAAAGGTCGCCCAGAACACCGAAGGATCCATAGACGATCGTGAACGACCCGAAGAACAACGCGAGCACGAGCGCGACCCGGCGAGCCCAACGTCCCGGCAGACTCCGATGCACGTATGCGCGCACGGCGAAGAACGATGTGCCGACCGCCACCGGCTTCCACAGCAACAGCGACAGCCACGGCGCCACACCCAGCGCAGAGACCGCGCCCGAGATCACCACCAACGGCTGGAAGTAGTCAGCCGAGGTCGCGCGCAATACGAACAGATTCGACACCAGCACGTGACGCGAGGAATCCCGGATCCACGCCAGGTACTGCATCTGATCGACGAGATACACGCCGTCTGTGCCGGTCCACACCCGCGCATGGGCGAGCACCTGCCAGAGATCAAGTGCCAACACCCACACCGACACGACCGCAAATGCGGCCAGCACCGCAAGCTCGAACCGATCGATTCGGCGACCCGTCGCATCCGCCGGGCCTTCGACAGGACGAGATGCAGACCCAGCCCGACCGGGATCAGCAAGATCGGCCCGGGCACGCACCGAGACGACGCTAGCGCGACGCTGCTAACTCGAGTAGCTAGGGAGCCTTTTTTTGTCTGCCGGAAGCAATTCGTCAGCGGCTTGCGCCACTCCGGACTAACACTTCACAAGCCCACCCGGCAGGAGAAAATTGCCGCCCTAGCACTTGGTTGAGCGGAAGTTTTTGAGGTCTGGGGGGCGGTTGGCCGGACGATCGCCTGGAGATAGGCGCGTCCCGCTGGAGGATCGACTATCGAGTGGCGGTCATCGCGCCAGGGCCGCCAGTAGTGGTCCCTGGTCGAAGTCGGGCAAGCGAAGGCCGCGGTAAGGGGCGGCAACCGCTGCGCCGACGCCCGCGACGTCACGGCGACCGCCATCGCCGCTGCCGACGCGGGCGTCCGAGCGTGCCTGCATCGTCGCGGCGCCCTGGCGGCCGATGCGCCAGGTCATCGCAACGAGCGCCAGCACAGCCAGTCGCAGCGCACCGCGACTCTCGCCTTCCGACACCGCTGGCCCACGTTCTGGCGTTCCTCAGCGAGCTGCAGGCACGGCTCACCAGCGGCGTCCCGCTAGCCACCCGGCACGGCATCAAGGCGCTCGCCGAGAGCCGACGGGTCACGTCCGCACGCGCTCAGCAGGAACTCGGCGCGTAGTTCCGCGAATTCTCGGCGACGATCGCCAACGAGGTCGCGTGGTGGCACGATCACCGCGTAGCGTCGGGAAGCGCGTCGAGCGACAACATGGAGGCTTCTACTCCAGTGCCTTGGCTCCCTGCCCCCGCCCGCTGATTCTAGAAACTCTCCTGAAATCAGGAACTTGAGCACCGTTCATGTCCGGACCCAGACTCTGAATCGCGACGTACCTCATAGCAGCACCTTCTCCCAGAAGCACAAGCCGGCCGCTGCGCAGCGGCCGGCTTCTTTTGGCCCGCTCCTTCGCGTTGTCGGTCTCGCCGGCGCCCGTCCCGGCGGCGATGTCCCGCACGACGGCCGCTGGCCGTCGCAGAGCGAGCCCGGCGAGCTGGTCATTCGCCGGCGAGGCGTGCTAGTCCCGTTCGGCGTTGGTTACGGCCGGACCGTCAATGCGAGCGATTCCGTGAGTCGTGCCGGGCGCTACGAGGAGCTGTTCGAGGCTGGCGTACGCCTGGCGCCGGTGTCCGCGGATCTCGGGGAGATCGTCCCGGCCCCGCTCACGCTCGGCGGCGACGATCGGGTATCAGTGCGCTCGCACCGTGGGCGAGCTGGCGAGCTGATGTCCTGCTGGGTCCAGTGCCTCCACCCGGACATACGCCCGCGACGGGATCCCGATCGCCGT
>JBPCPO010000011.1:0-3830 GCA_050999075.1 Solirubrobacteraceae bacterium | reverse complement strand
TTGCGGCGCGCGGGCAGGGGGATGAGAACCGCATCACCTACTGGTGCCCGGGCTGTCAGCGGGGTCACTAGCCTCCTGGGCATGACCGAGCTCGACCCAGGCGCCCGCGCGGCGCCGCCGACCACCGGTCGCGGGCCCGTGGTCCGGGTCGGCCACAAGGGGGCGGACCTGATCGCCCCCGGCAACACGTACGCGAGCTTCGACGCCGCCCTCGCGGCGGGAGTGGACATGATCGAGTTCGATGTCCTGGCCATCGGCGACCGCCTGGTGTTGGCCCACGACTCTGGCGACGCGACCGGACGCTCACCGCACACGTTGCAGGAGGGACTCGGGCACCTCGCCTCCGCGGCGTTCGCCGGGATTCGGTTCGATGTCGACCTCAAGCTGCCCGGCTACGAGCTCAGGGTCCTGGACGTGCTGCGCGAGCACGACGTCCTGCACCGCGTGTTGATCTCGAGCCAGTATCTCTCGAGCCTGGCGCTGATCCGCCGTGCGGCGCCGGAGGTTGCCCTGGGATGGTCGGTCCCGAAGCTCAAGCGCGACCCCTTCCGCTGGTGGATCCTCAAGCCCCCGGCACTGGCGGCGATGCACGCCGGACGCTCGATCCTGCCCGGGCACGCCGCACGAGCGATCCGCGGCGGGCGCTGTGACGCGCTGATGGTCCACTGGCTGCTCGTCACCCCCAAGCTGGTGCGGGAGGTCGTCGGTGCCGGCGGCGAGCTGTACGTCTGGACGGTCGACGAGCTGGAGCGGGTGCGCGAGCTGGAGAACCTCGGCGTCACCGGCGTGATCACCAACGATCCGCGGCTGTTCCAGACCCTGGCGTCCTGAAGGCCGCAGCACGGCGCCCGTGCCCGCAACTCACCTGGACCTCGCCGGTCCTCCGACGGGCGCGCGTAATCGGACCCGAGATGATCGAGGAGCGTGATGGATTACGCGGATCCCCGTAGTGCCGGTGTGATCGCGACCTTGACCGCGCCTCGCGCGTCAGCGGCGCCCGAGTCCTCCTGGGACCGGCTGGAAGCCCTCTACCGCTCGAGCGCCGACGACGTCTACCCCTACGTGCTGACGCTGCTTCGCGATCGTGCCGCCGCCGAGGACGTGACCGCGCTGGCGTTCGAGCGTGCCTATAGCCGCCGCCGGACCTTCGACCGGCGCCGGGGCGAGGAGCGCGCGTGGCTGTTCGGAATTGCCCGCAACGCAGCCCTCGACGAGCTTCGCCGCCGCAGCCGCCTCGCGCAGCTCGTCGCCGAACCAGAGGACGCCTCCGCCGAGCGCGTCGAGGACGGGGCCGAGCTCGGGCTGCGGCGCAGCGTCGTCAGATCGGCTCTGGATGGACTGCCGGCTCGCGAGCGCGAGCTCGTCGCGCTGAAGTTCCACGACGGGTTGACCAATGCGGAGCTCGCCCGGGTGATCGGCGTGAGCGAGTCGGGCGCGGGCACGCTACTGCACCGCACGATGGAGAAGCTGAGGAAGGCCTGCGATGCGACGACTTGATCGGAGCCCGGTCGATCCCGACACCACCGCCGCGCTGGACGCGATCGACGCCGCGCTGGCCGGCCAGCCCGTCGACGCGGGCCAGGACGCGTGGGCGCAGTTGGCGCGGGCGATCGTGGCGCAGCGACCGCAGATGCGTGTGGAGGCCCGGCAGTCCCTGGATCAGCGGGTGGAGCGTCGGTTTGCCGTGCCGTCAGCCCAGCGACGCCGACACCGTCCGGCGTTTGCGGCCGGAGGAATTGTCGCGGCCTTGGCGGCGACTATCGCGGTGGTGGTGGCGCTCTCTGGGGGCGGATCGTCGGGCGTCCGATCGTCGAGGAACCTGGCCATCGGCGTGGCCTCGCAGGGCGCCGCCGCGGAACGGTCCCCCGCTCCTGCCAGGGCGGCTTCATCCGCCGCCGCCGCCCCGGCTCCCGCGGGCGTCCCGCGACCACCTCCAAGCGCCCGCAAGGTCGTTCAGTCGGCGCAGCTCGCCCTGACCGTCGCTCCGAATCGGATCGCCGACGCCGCGCAAGAGGTGTTCGACGTGGTCGGGCGGCAGAGCGGGATCGTGAACAGCTCGACCGTGACCGCCACCGGCGGCCAGGATGGCTACGCCGTGTTCCAGCTGACGGTGCCCAGCGCCGCCTTGCCCCAGACGATGAATTCGCTCTCGCGACTGCGTTACGCCGCGGTCGCCTCACGCACCGACGCCACCGAGGACGTGAGCAAGCAGTTCGGCGACTCGAGCCGGCGTCTGATCAACGCCAGGACGTTGCGGACGTCGTTGCTGCGCCAGCTCGGCGGCGCCGGCACGCAGCAGCAGATCGACGGCCTCGAGACGCAGATCCACGATGCCGACGCGTCGATCGCCAGCGACGAGGCCACCCTGCGGGTGCTGGCGCGCCAGGTGAGCTACACCCAGATCAGGCTCACGATCAACGCCGGTGTGCTCCCGATGTCGCACGGCGGCTCGTTCGCGATCGGCCAGGCCGTCCACGATGCCGGTCGCGTGCTCACGGTCGCCGCCGGAGCCCTGTTGGTCGCGCTCGCGGCGCTCGCGGCGCTCGTGCCGGTCGCGCTGCTCGGAGCCCTCGGATGGTGGATCGTGACGGGACTCAGGCGCCGGCGCCGTGAGCAGGCTCTGGAGCTCTCGTAAGGTCGCAGGCCCCCAACGCCGGGTGTGGTATCCCTGGCTCGTGACTGCGACCAGGGAGGCCGTGCCCGATGGCAAGCCGGAATTCTCCGCCGGTGGCGTAGTCGTCCGCGGCAGCGAGGTGATCGTGATCGTTCCCGTCAAGCGCGATCGGGACGGCAACCGTGTGCTCGGACTTCCCAAGGGCCACCTCGACGACGGGGAGACCCCCGAGCAGGCCGCCCAACGTGAGGTGCGGGAGGAGACGGGGGCCACGGCGGAGCTGATCGAGAAGCTCGGAGATGTGCGCTACGAGTACGAACGGGGCCGTCGGCGCTCCAAGCGGGTGGCGTTCTACCTGTTCCGCTACGGCTCAGGTGAGCTGGAGGACCACGATCACGAGATCGAGGCCGCGCGCTGGATGGAGCTCGAGCAGGCCGCCCAGGCGCTCACCTACGCCGGTGAGCGGGAGATGATCTCCCGCGCCCTGTCGCGACTGGCAGCGGAACGGTAGGCTGGCGAGGATGCGAGTCCTGAACTTCTATTCCTCGGTGTTCGCCGATCAGCTGCGCCGGGGTCGTAAGACCGCGACGATCCGCCTCGGCGACAAGGCGCACAAGTACCACCGCAACGACTGCGTGCTGGTGACGATCGGCTACCAGCACTCCCCGCGCGAGCGGATCTTCTCGGCCGTGATCGATCAGGTCGAGGTCAAGCGGGTGTGCGACCTCTCCCCGCGCGAGATCGAGCACGACAACCCCGAGTTCCGTCGCGTCGACGAGATGGTCCACTTCCTGGAGCAGATCTACGCCCGGAAGGTCGCCATGGACGACATCGTCACCGTCGTGCGCTTCTCCCAGATCATCGAGAAGCCGCCCGAGCTGCGTGACCGGATCCACGGGCTGGGCGGGGCGCAGAACTGACGTCCGCGACGCCGCGATCCCGCCCAGCGGCGGGGCGGGCGCGCTTCGCAGATCTTTTGGCACTCTTTACCTAAGAGTGCCAATCGCGGTCCCAACCGCGCTATAGTCCGTTCCGTTGGCACTCTGCCAGGTCGAGTGCCAAGGCCGACGACTAGCCACCAATTTCCCATCCGGAGGTTGCATCACATGAAGCTCAAGCCCCTCGGCGATCGGTTGATCGTTCGGGCGATAGAGGAGGAGGAGACCACCGCGAGTGGAATCGTCCTGCCCGATACCGCCAAGGAAAAGCCCCAGAA
>JBPCPO010000109.1:0-5345 GCA_050999075.1 Solirubrobacteraceae bacterium | reverse complement strand
TGGGGGCTTCTCTCTGGTATGGGTCGTGTGGGGATGTCTTCGCGCGTGGCCCCTGTTCCCCCCGAGCGCCCCGAGAGCAGCGCGACGACGCGATGGCGGCGTGGCTGGCGGAGCGTGGCGTCGAGCTGACTGTCCTGGCCGGTTACATGCAGCTGCTGAGCGGGCCGTTCCTGGACCGCTTCCCGGGGCGGGTGATCAACGTCCATCCGGCGCTGCTGCCGGCCTTCCCCGGCCTTCGGGCCGTCGAGCAGGCGATCGCGTACGGGGTCAAGGTGTTCGGGGTGACCGTGCACTTCGTCGACGAAGGGGTGGACAGCGGGCCGGTGATCCTGCAGCGCGCGATCGAGCTGCCCCACCCACGGGACGGCGCAGAGGTGCTGGAGCGGCTCCACGCGATCGAGCACGAGCTGCTCCCCGAGGCGGTGGGGCTGATCGCGCGGGGGGCGGTGCGGATAGATCCTCGCCATCCGCGTCGTGTCATCGTCGAGCGGTAGTTTGGTGGTAGCGCGGTAGAGTCGGACAGCGATGGAGCAGGGGATCCAGAGTCCGTTCGCTCAGCTCGCCGGCGGCGAGGTGCAGGTCGCACGCGCGCTGCTGTCGGTATCGGATAAGACGGGCATCGTCGAGCTTGCGCGCGGACTGGAGCAGCTCGGGATCGAGATCATCTCCACCGGAGGGACCGCACGTACGCTGTCGCAGGCCGGCGTGCAGGTGCGCTCGATCACCGACCTGACCGGCTTCCCCGAGATCATGGACGGGCGGGTCAAGACGCTTCATCCGAAGCTCTACGCCGGCCTGCTCGCTGTGCGTGAGGATGCCGCGCACATGCAGGCCGCGGAAGCCCACGAGGTCGAGCTTGTGGATCTCGTCTGCGTGAACCTGTACCCGTTCGAGCGAACCGCCGCCGCCCGCGGGGTGCCCGACCGCGACGTGGTCGAGAACATCGACATCGGCGGTCCGACGATGATTCGCGCGGCGGCCAAGAACTCGGCCTTCGTGGCCCCCGTGGTCAGCCCGGAGAGCTACGACGCGGTGCTCGAGGAGCTGCGCCAGTCCGAGCGGCGGCTCTCGCCGGCCACGAGGGAGAGCCTCGCGGCCGAGGCGTTCGCCTACACGGCCCGGTACGACACCGCGATCGCCCGCTGGTTTCAGGAGAAGCGCGAGGACTTCCCGCCGCTGATGGTGCGTGCGTTCGAGAAGGTGCTCGAGCTGCCCTACGGCGAGAACCCCCACCAGCGCGCGGCCTACTACGCGCAGGTCGGCGCCCGCACGCACGTGCTGTCAATGATCTCGCAGCTGGGCGGAAAGCAGCTGTCGTTCAACAATTTGCTCGATCTCGACGCGGCGCGTCTGCTGATGGCGGAGTTCCAAATTCCCGCCTGCGTGATCGTCAAGCACAACAACCCGTGTGGCGTCGCCGTCGGCTCCACCGTCTTCGAGGCCTACCAGCGCGCGTTCGCCTGCGATCCGATGTCGGCCTTCGGAGGCGTTGTCTGCCTGAACCGCCGGGTCGACCGGGCGCTGGCGCAAACGCTGCTGGAACAGTTCATCGAGGTCCTGTTCGCGCGTGGCTATGACGAGGACGCCCTCGAGCTGCTCGCGAGCAAGCCCAACCTGCGAATCCTCGACGACCGTGAGCAGCGTAGCCCCAACATGATCGAGCCCAACCTCCGCCAGGTGCTCGGCGGGATGCTCGTCCAGGATCGCGACGCCGACCTCGAGGAACGCGGCGAGATGCAGGTCGTCACCGAACGGCGCCCGACCGAGGCGCAGTGGAGCGAGCTGTCCTTCGCCTGGAAGGTGTGCAAGCACGTTCGCTCCAACGCCATCGTGCTCTCCCGTGACCTGGCCACGATCGGGGTCGGCGCGGGTCAGATGAGTCGCGTGGACTCGGTTAGGATCGCGCTCGAGAAGGCGGGGTCGCAAGCGCGGGGGACGGTGATGGCCTCGGACGCATACTTCCCCTTCGCCGACGGGCCGCAGCTGGCGATCGAGGCCGGAATCACCGCCATCATCCAGCCCGGCGGCTCGGTGCGCGATCCCCTGGTCGTGGAGGCCGTCGATCGATCCGGCCTCCCGATGGTGTTCACGAGCCGCCGGCACTTCCGCCATTGAGCTCGGGAGATTCAAGCGCCGGGGAGGCCGGGATGTCGGCCCCGATCGCGCGTCTGGGTGGCGACCCGCCCTCTCCGTACGAGGGCCCGTTCGGGTTCAGCCGGGTGGTGCGGACGGGACCCTTCGTGCTCGTGGGCGGGACGACTTCGGTGACCGTCGACGGAGCCGTCCTCGGCGACACGCCCTACGAGCAGACGGTAGAGATCCTGCGCAAGCTCGAGCAGGAGCTGGGCCGGGCCGGCGCGGCCCTTCCCGACGTCGTGCAGACGCGGGTGTACGTCACCGACATCTCACGGGCGCAGGACGTCGGCCGCGCCCACGGCGAGGTGTTCGCAGCTGTCCGACCGTTGATGACGATGGTGCAGGTCAGCGCCTTGATCGACCCCCGGATGCTGGTGGAGATCGAGGCCGTCGCGTACGCGGACTCACCCTCGGGCCAATGGGCCGCCCGGGAATCGAACCCGGATCTCGGAGCTTAAAAGGCTCGTACGTTACCGTTACGCCAGCGGCCCAGGACCAGAGCGTAGACCGTGCTCGAGATCAGCTGCTCGGCTGTACGCCGGGTCGATCGATTGATCGGTCCGGTTGCGTTGGGGCATGATGCGCGCTCCTACAATCGTCCTCGCGCCCCCATGGTCTAGCGGTTAGGACGCCTGCCTTTCACGCAGGAGATCGCCGGTTCGATTCCGGCTGGGGGTATCCACTCGCCGGCGTGAGGTTCTGGCGGCGCAGGCAGAATCGCGTTCGTCGAGGGTTGGCGCTACGACGGGCGACCCGCGTTCGCGCTTCTCGAGACGACGTACTCGCCGCGAGATCCCCCTCAGGCTCGCCGATCAGAAGCGGTCTCGCGTCTGAAGTCTGAACGGGAGCCGATCAATTGCCCGTCCCCGGTGCCAGCGCGGCCGATCCCCCGCAGCCGGCCTCCCCGCGGCGCACCTGTGCGGTCGACGGTGGGTCCGCGGCGAACAGCTGCGGCAAGCTGACCGAGCGCAGGTGGCGGCGGTGCAGCTCGGGCAGCAGCGTGGTCAGCGCGCGGATCGTCTGACCGCGGTTTTCGTGCATCAGGATGATCGCTCCGGGATGCAGGCCGGCCTCGACGTTCTTGATGATGCCGGCGTAGTTCGCTCCCAGCGAGTCGGCTGAGTCCACGCTCCACAGGATCTCCACCAGACCTAAGCTTTGCGCGATCTGGTCGACGGTGGTATTGCGGGAGCCGTAGGGGGGACGGAAGAAGTTCACCGGCTGGCCGGACTCTCCCTCGATCTTCTGCTTCGTGCGGCCGATCTCTGAGCTGACCAGGCCGGCCGGCAGCTGTGCCAGTACGGGATGGGTATAGGTGTGGTCTCCGATCGCCGCCACCTTCAGCTCACGCGGAAGGTAGCCCGGGTAGTTGTCCAAGCTCCTGCCGACCACGAAGAAGGTGGCCCGTTCGCCAGCCTGCGTCAGCTTCCGCAGGGCCAGGTACGTGTACGGCCCCGGACCATCGTCGAACGTGAAAGCGACCGCGTTGCCGCGCGGTCCAGCGCAGTAGATTGGCAGGCCGAGTTGCAGAAGACGTTGAATCTCTGTGCTGCCGACGGTCTCGACAGTCGAGGAACTTCCGGGCGCTCCGTTGGTCGTATTGAAGGTCTGCGAGCTGTGTCTCCTGGCGGCGTGTCCCTCACCCGTCGCCGTGCTCCTCGTCGTTGCGCCGCGGCCGCGGTGCGCCGTCACGATGAGCACCGCAACGATCAGCACCACGAGCGCAAGGCCACCGCCGAGCGCACCAAGCCGCCGTCGGCGCAGCTGCGCGCGGCGTTGAGCGCGCCGCGCGACAATGTGGGAAGGGGCGCCGGCCACGTACGACAGGCTAGTGCTCACCTTTCCAGCTGCTCCACCACCGAGCCGCATGCGGGCGCCGGTGGACGTGCAGGCGCAAGATCGTCGGTCCAACGATCGCGCAGGGCGACTCCAAGCCCCAGGTCGATCGTGATGACATCGACCGTGATCAGCTCGGTACGATCGAACCGCGGGCGGTTAGCTCAGCTGGTAGAGCGCCTGCCTTACAAGCAGGAAGTCGGCGGTTCGAGCCCGTCACCGCCCATGCGCAAAAGCCCTGCACACGGGGCAATCCGACTTCCAGTTTAAATACCTGCTCGGACTGGGGAATAAGCAGGGTAAAAGCAACCCGATCGGTGTAGATGCCGAAGATGCTCGTCCAGGTGCTGGGCGCCTGTTCCTGGATCCGCTCGAAGAGCTGACTCGTGGCGGGTGCTCGGGACAATGTTCCCTAGTGCTGGGAGGACGGTTTCGGCGTTCAGTCCCCCAGCTGGGCGCGGCCGGTGTGATGCCCGAGCGGGGCGTTTCGTTCTTTCTCAGGCGTAAAAGGACGCGTCTCGAGGAGATCGTCCGGTGAACGGCCCATGCCGGTCATCCGGCCCCATCCACACAGGGCTTGCACGAGGCCCACCAACCGAGGGAGGCCTCCGGAACGAGAAAGACCGGGTTGCCGCCCGGTCTTCCAGAACATAGGCGCCAACAGCGCCGAACGAAACCTCTCGCGCTGCATTGTAGCCGGGCTCTGGACAGATCCCAAGCCCGCAATGAGTGTCTGCGCTTCCGACTCGTGCCTGAAATCGATCGCGAGCACCCGACCGCCGGATGTTGGCGATGGCCTTCAGTCACAACACGGCCTCCCCCATCGCTGGCGACAGCGACCGGGAGGGCGTCGCGATCGTGTCGCCGTGTCCCGTGGGGGGTCGTGTGCGATGAGTCATGTCGCGATCGCCGCGGCGTTGGCGCTCGAGGACGTATCGGCCGGTGAGCGTCTTGCGGCGTTCTCGTTGGCGAGCTTCGCTAACCGCGAGCACCGCGCATGGCCGGGGACGCGCGTCGCAGCTATTCGCGCCGGCTTGAGCCGCAGTCAGTACCTGGCGGCGCGCGAGGGCCTTCAGAAGCGGGGGCTGGTTGCCGTGGAGGAATCGGGAGGTGGACGGGGGCATTCCCCGGTGGTTGCGCTTCTGTTTGCAGAGACAGGCCCGTGGTTCGAGGGCGAGGTCAACGCTGCTTTGTTCGAGGCGGTGCTCGGCTACAGCCGCGCGAGTGGGGCGGCGAGGCTGCTGTTGGCGAGCTTGGGCGCCGTCGCGGACGAGCAGTTGGAGGTGAGCGGCCTTTCGACCGGCGAGGTCCGGGCTGCGGCGGGGATGGCCGACAGCACGTATCGCCGCGCGCGCGCCGGGCTGCTGGCTAGC
>JBPCPO010000084.1:0-13601 GCA_050999075.1 Solirubrobacteraceae bacterium | reverse complement strand
TCGAGCACCGGTGCGGTGATCGCCAGATCGGACCGGACGGTCAGTCTGAGCACGCCGTTCAGCGAGGCCTCGAGCGCTGTGCCGCTGATCTCGCCGTCGCCCTGGGAGACGTGCGGGTCGCCGATTGAGAGCAGCGCGCCGGGAACCTGCACCGGGTAGAGCATGCGCGCGCCGGCGCCGATCCGCCAGTTGTCGACGTTGCCGCCGTGCTCGCCGGGCGGGATCGAGGAGTGGCGGCTGGTCGCGGCGGGCGAGACGCCCATCGTGCCGAAGTGCGGCCGCAGCGGGACGACTACGCCGTCGAGCGCGCGCTGTCGAACGACGCTCGTCGGAGCGACGATCGTGCCCGGCGCCTGCACGAGCGGGCTGGCATTCCAGTCGTAGGCGAACAGCGCCCGGCCGAGCAGGGACGCGACATCGAGCTCGAAGATGGTCACCCGTTCCTTGCGGAAGTCCTCGTAGAGGTGACCCCAGTGCGCCGCGAGGTTCGAGCCGTGGGGCAATCGTGGCTCAGCGCTGAGAATCTCGACTTGGAGCACGTCCCCGGGGCGCGCGCCGGCGATGGCGATCGGACCGGTCAGCACGTGCGGCCCGGGCCCGCGATCTTCGACCTGGGCGTAGATCCGCTCGATCCCCGCGTCCATCAGCAGGTCAGGCGCGTCCCCCGCGTGGTGCGTGACCGCCTCGATCTGGACCAGGTCGCCGGAGTCGACGGTGAGCACCGGCGGGAGGGCCGGGTCGAAGTAGCCCCAGTGGACCGTGTCAGGAGTCGCCGGTAGCTGATGGATCCGCGCGGTCATGATGTTACGGCGGCAATATAGGCGCGCCAAGAGCCGTGGTTCGTGATGTCCCGCGCGTCATCGCCCGCGGAGCCTTCGCAGACGAAGCCCGCGATCTCATCGCCGTCGTCGAGCGTGACCCGGCCGATGGCCAGAGGTGCCGGAACCTCGCCGACGAGGGCACCCAGCGCGGCGGGCGCGATCTCCCAGACCTCGACCTCGATGCTCGCGCCGCCGTCTGGCACGCGGATCAGCCCGGGACGCCTGACGCCGTCACCGGCGAGCTCGTAGAGGCGGTAGCACGGTGCCGTGACGGCGGGTTTCACGAGTCGCGCGCCGCGCGCGGTGAGCCGCTCGCTGAGCGGTAGCCCGCTCATGTGCGCACCGGCAACCGCGAGCCTCACTGTGCCCCGCAGCGCGATCGATGTCGCCTCCTCGCACCATTGCGCTCCGAGCTCGAGAAGGCGCCGGTCATGAAACGCCGGCGCTATCAACGTCACCCCGAAGGGAAGCCCGTCGGCGCGCTCGGGACCCGGGACGGCCAGAGCGGCGAGATCCATCAGGTTGACGAAGTTGGTCAACCTGCCGAGTCGCTCGTTGACGCCGATGGGGTCAGCGGCCACCTCCGCGTGCGTCGGATGCGCAACCGCGGTAGGCAGCAGCAATGCGTCCACCTCGTCCCACAGCTGCGCAGCGGTACGCCGCAGCGCCGCCAGCTGGTGGGTCGCAGCGAAGACCTCGACGGCGCTGCGCTGGGCGCCCGCCCCGATGATCGCCGCAACGATCGGATCGAGCCCCTCCGGCGCGGTAGCGATCACCGAGCCGAGATGCGCCGTGCGCTCCGCAATCCAGATTCCATAGAGCAGCGGCGCCGCGTCCAGCAGCGCGCTCACGTCGACCGACGCCACCGTCCACTGCTGAGCGGCGCGCTGGAGTGCATCCGCCCAGGCCTGCGCCGCAGCGGGCTCGTCGGGCTCGCCCTGACCGTGGAGAGGCACTCCGATGCGCCCGGTTCGCCCAGCGGTCAATGCTCTGTCCCGTCGGCTCCAGGGATCCTGCGCGTCGTAGGAGGCGGTCAGGTCGAGCACCGCGGCGGCGTCCCCTACGCTCGCGGCGAGGATCGACACGCAATCAAGGCTCGCACACGCGGGGACCACGCCGCGGGTGCTCAACAGTCCGCGAGTGGGCTTGACACCGACCAAACCGTTGAACGCCGCGGGCACTCGTCCCGAACCAGCGGTGTCGGTTCCCAGTGCAAACGCGACGTGCCCCCGCGCGACGGCGAGCGCCGAGCCGGAGCTCGATCCCCCGCTCACCCGGATCGGATCGGATACCGAGGAGCAGGCGCCGTACGGGCTTCTCGTCCCAACCAGGCCAGTCGCAAACTGATCCATGTTCGTCTTGCCGATGAGTAATGCGCCCGCGTCGAGCAGCGCCAGCACTACCGGCGCGGTGCGTTGGGCAAGCGCGGCGTAGCCCGGGCATCCGGCGGATGTCGGAAGGCCCGCCACGTCGATGTTGTCCTTAACGGCAAACGGCACCCCGTACAGGGGCAGAGCGCGGTCTGCGGTGTCGAGCATGCGGGCCGCGTCCAACAGGGTCTTGTCACTCACGCGCGTGATCCACACGGGCGCGTCGTCCTGCGCGATCGATTCGATTGTCGCGGCGGCGATCTCAGACGGTGAACGCCGCGACGAGCGGTATTCAGCGAGCAGGCCGACGACGCTGAGCATCAAGCTGCCACTTCCGCCGCCTGGGCGGCGGCTGCCCACGCTCTTCGTTCGACCGCGAACGCTGCCTCGCGCCGCGTGGTGAAGGCTTCGATCGCGGGCGCGTGTGCCGTGAGGTACCGCTCATGGGCGAGCAGCGAGAACTCGGCCGCCTCTGTTCGGGGCCGCCATTCGCCTCGCTCACTCTCGCCCCGCAGCGCCTCAAGCTCGTCCTCGCCGACGAGCTCGAAGCGCAGCTGATCGAAATGACGCAGCTGCCACGGCGGATCGTCCGCACGGTGCCACACGGGCACGGTGCGTCCCACGAGTTGATAGCCCCCGGGTCCTTCCATCCCGTAGACGCACAGGAACGCTCCGCCGATGCCGACCGCGTTCGCGGGCGTCCACGTTCGCGCGGGGTTGTACTTCGTGGTGACGAGGCGATGACGCGGATCGAGCGGCACCGCCACTGGTGCCCCCAGGTACACGTCTCCCAGGCCGACCACGAGATAGCTGGCCGCGCACACGATCTCGCGTACCTCGCGCTCAGCGGCGAGGCCGTTGATCCGTCGGATGAAGTCGATGTTGTCGGGGCACCACGGCGCGTCGGCGCGCACCGAGGATTGGTAGCGCTCGATCGCGGCCAGCGCCTCGCGGTGACGCCAGGCGAGCGGAAGATGAACGGTGCGACCTGCGAGAACGACGGTCTCAGGTGCCGGCAGGGTCGCCTCGAGGCGGACGAGGCTGTCGACCAGCGAGTGCGCGTCCAACCGATCGGGGTCGTACTGGACGTGCAGCGAGCGCACCCCCGGGGTAACGTCGCGCACCCCGTCAATTCGCTCTGCGTCGAGCGCTTCGCGAAGCGCGTGGGCGTGCACGCGCGAGCGGAGGTCAAGCACCGGCTCGCCGAACTCGACCAGGACCGCGCACTCGCCCGCGCGACGATAGGTCAGCACACCATGACGTCCGTCACGCGGTCGCTCGAAGATCGGCGCGGGTGGGCGGCGCCGCACCGGGATTGGCGCCGCGGGCGCTGCGGCGATCTCAGCATTCGCGGCCGCATTCAATCCCGCCGCGTGCACTGGGTCGACCGCGTCGAGTCGTACCCGATCGCCGGCGCGCAGCTGGCCCAGGCGCCACTGGTCCGCGCGGATCACTTGCGCGACCGCGACGAAGCCACCGAGACTGGGGCCGTCCGGCCCTACGACGATCGCCATGTCGCCGGCGAGCATGACCGTCCCGATGCAATAGGCGCTGTCGAGAATGTTCGACGGGTGCAACCCGGCGTCGCCGCCGTCTTCGCGGGCCCATTCCGGGATCGGACCGACGAGCCGAATTCCGGTGCGGTCGGACTGGTGGTGCACGAGCCAGGTCGTGTCGAGCAGCTCGGCCAGCCCACCGTGGGTGAGGAAATCGGGTGCGCCGTGGGGGCCGAGGACGACGCGAAGGGTCGTCTCGTTGTCGAAGCGCGGCGATGAGTCACATCCTGACTCTCCGATCGGCAAGATCGCGGACGAGATCGCGCCGATTTGCAATAGATCGCCTCGGCGCAGTGGGCGTCCGCCCAGCATTCCCGCAGCGAATACCGAACGGCTGCCCATCTCAGGCTCTCCGACAAAACCTCCGCGAACGGCGAGATACGCACGCAGGCCCGCCCCGCGAATCGGCCCGAGCTCGAGAGTTCCCCCAGCCGGCATTTCGATCGCCGCCCACTGTGGCGCCGGCACACCGTCGAGTTTTGCCGTCAGCGGCGCGCCAGTCACCGCGACGGTGGCGGCGACGTGAAAGCGCAGCTGGGGCCCCGTGAGAGTGACTTCGAGACCGGCCGCGCCCTCGGGGTTGCCGACCAGTCGATTGCCGACCCGCAGCGAACGATCGTCCATCGGGCCAGAGGGTGGCACTCCAATTTCCCAGAACCCGACGCGGCCCGGCCAGTCCTGAACGGTCGTGAGCGTGCCGGCGGCGAGGACCTCTATCTCGTTCATGCCGGCCATACGATCATGCGCACGGGCGTCGGGTCATAGCCATTGCAGGGATTGTTGAGCTGAGGGCAGTTCGAGATCAGCACGAGCGTCGGCCGATCGGCTCGCAGCTCCACGTACTTGCCAGGGGCCGAGATGCCGTCGGCGAAGTCCAGTCCGCCATCCGAGGTCAGCGGCACGTTCATGAAGAAGTTCACGTTCGCGCCCAGGTCTCGTTTGTCGAGACCGCGCCCCCAGGCCAGCGCCTGGGCGAGGAACGTGTTGCGGCAATTGTGCATGTGGCGGGTGTGCTCGCCGTAGCGCACCACGTTGCTCTCCTGCGAGCATGCCCCGCCGAGTGTGTCGTGCCGACCGCAGGTGTCCGCCACAATCGTCAGTAGCGGCTCGCCGTCCAGCGCGAGCAGGCGAGAGCCGAGCGTGAGGTACACCGAGGCCTGCTCGCGAATCGTGTCAACGGCGCTGTAGCGGTTGGCGTAATCGCGCGCATCGAAGAACAGCGCATCGACCGCCTGGTTGCCATAGACGTCAATGATCCGCAGCAGCTCTCCCGCGGCCAGTTCGCACATCCAGCCCTCGCCGGCCGGGACCTCGCAGGCCAGTCTTACGGTCTCGGCGCGAGGACTGGTGACATCGGTCGTGTTCATCGCAGCGTCGCCTCGCTGGCCGCGAAGCCGCGCTCGTTCTCGGGGCATGCCAAGCGGACCGGATCATCGGGTGGCGCCGCGGGCACCGACTCGAGTGTCAGGCGCACTGAGCGCGGACTCCAATCCGGAATCGGATCGAGCGGATGCGGGACGCTTGTGAGCAGCACCAGCGCGTCCAGCTCAAACCGCAGCGTGACGCTTGCTCCGGCGAATGAGTTGCCCTGGGCGTGGACGAGCTTCCCCTGGTCGTTCACCGCAACCTTGGTGAAGAAGTTCGCGTTGGCGACGAGATCACGCGCACCGAGGCCATGCTTTGCGAGCTCGACGAGCAGCGCCTCACGCGCGCTGCGCCGCCTGTCGTTGCGATGCTGCTGAAAGCTCGCCCCACCCCAACGCTTGGCCAGCACCGCCGAGGTTGCGTGGCCAGTGATCGTGTCGTGCCAGCCACAACTGTCGTGGGTCACCGACGCCAGCACGCGCCCCATATCGGAGTACAGCGCGACCCCCGCGCTCAGCCGGCTCACGTGCTGGCATTTGAGCGTGTCGGGCATGCAGTAGCGCTCGAGCGGGTTCTCGGCGCGATACAGCAGCGCCGATACGTTCGCCCCGCCGTCGAGGTCGATCAGCGTCAGCGCGCTCGCACGCCGGCACACGCGCGACCAAGCGGTCCCCGGAGGCAGGATCGTGTCGAGGATCATGGCCGCCTCCGCGGCCGCCTCCGCGGCCGGCTTCACACCGCTCGGATCCGGGGATCGGCCCAGGCCTGGGCTACGTCGACGATGAAGTTCACCACGACGTATGCGGCTCCGAGCAACAGCGTCGTGCCCGTGATCGCCGGAAAATCGGCGTAGCCGATCGACTGATCGAGGTACAAGCCGAGACCAGGCCAGGCGAAGATCTGCTCGACCACCACGATGCCGCCGAGCAGCAGCCCGAATTGCAGTCCGCTCATCGTAAGCGGAGGGCCCGCGGCGTTACGCAGCGCGTGGCGTAGCAGCACAGTCCGCTCGCGCAACCCCTTTGACCGAGCGGTCCTCACGTAGTCCTCCCGCATGACCTGCTGACACGATGTGGCCAGAGTGCGCGCGATCGCGAGCGCCGGCAGCAGCGCCAGGGTCATGGCGGGCAAGATCAAGTGCCCCAGGGCGCTCAGGAACAGGTTCGGCTCGCCGTGCAGGATCGAATCGATCAGCAGCAGCTTCGTGGGACCACTGGGCAGCACGAGTGTGTCATCCACGCGGCCCGAGGCGGGGAGCAGGTGCAGCGTCGAATAGAACAGCAGGATGGCCAGCAACGCGACCAGGAACGTCGGCACCGATGCGCCTCCGATCAGCGCGATCCGCATGAACCTCGCGAGCCGACCCCCCGCGACGAGCAACAATCCCAATCCGACCCCGATCGCCGCGGCCAGCACCGCCGCGGTGAGGGCCACCTCGAGTGTTGCCGGCGCGAACGTCTGCAGATCCTGAGCGACCGGATTGCGCGTGCGCAGCGACTCCTGAAGATCCCCGTGGGCCAGGCGGCCCATGAAGTCGGCGAAGCGCTCGGGCAGTGGTTTGTCATAGCCCAGCTGATGACGCTTGGCGGCGACGACCTGCGGCGACGCGCCCGCACCCACCACCGCTCGGGCGGGGTCTGCGGGGATCACCGCCTGGAGCAGGAACACGATCACCGCGAGTCCCAACAGGACCGCTACGAGCGCGACGAGGCGTCGGGTCAAGACGCCTACCATCAGCCGCCTCCTCTGCGAAGGGTGGCGAAGTTGACCGTCCACGGGTACGCCGGGACCTGCTCGACGCCGGTGAGGCCTTTGTTCAGCACGAATACGTTCTTGACGTCGCCGAGGAAGAAGATCTCGTTGGCGTCTACGACGTTCCTCCCGACCTGCTGGTAGAGCGAGGTGGCCCTCGCCGCGGGCGCGCTGACCGCCTTGTCCAGGAGACTATCCACGGTTGGATCGTGGAAGCCGAGGAAATTGAGCCCGCCCATACTGCCGAACAGGATTCGAGCCCACGGGTCGGGGTGCGCCGCGTCGGGGGTGTTCGTCTGCAGCAGCAGGTCGGGCGCGGCCTTGAGGTTGTTGATGTAGCCATAGACCTGGGGTAGTTGCACCTCCTTCACGGTCACCTGCCAGCCGGCCGCTTGGAGCTGCGCTTGCACCAGCTCCCCGACGCGCCGTTGCACCCCCGACTCGTCGGCTGTGTAAGCGAGCGTGATGCTCTTCGTCGAGGCCTTCTTGAACCCGGCCTTCGCGAGCGCCGCGTTGGGCGTGTACGGGAGAGAGGGCTGACTGGGCAGAAGTCCGTCTGGGTAGGGTCCTGTCGAGGCGGTGGCCGTGCCCGAATACGCCTCCGTGACCAGCTGGGAGATGTTCAGCGTCGAGCGCAACGCGCTGCGCACGACCGGGTTGTCGAACGGCGGCTTCTGGGTGTTGACATACATCAGCAGGCGCAAGAAGGACTTGTCTTCTTCGACCCTGACGTTCGAGGGCAGCGAACTCAGCTCAGAGGCTGGGAACGAGTGCAGGATCGCGTCGACACCGCCGTTGGCGAGCTCGAGCTGCTGCGTGCCGATGTCCGGCGTGATCTTGATCAGCACCTGAGCAAAGAACGGCTTTGACCCCCAATAGTCGTTGTTGCGGGTGAGCACGTACTGCCGACCGCGTTCAAAGCTCGTCAACCTGTACGCGCCGGTACCGTCGTCATGTGTGCGCAGCCACGTCTGGCCCTGGTCCTTGCCGGCATGAGTCACGATCGCGTCAGGGCCGATCATCTTCGGTCCCCAGCTTGAGGCGAGGTAGTCCAAGAACGGGTTGACCGGGTGCTTGAGGTGCACCACGAGCGTCAACGGGTCGGGTGTGGCGATCGAGGCGACCGGCTTGAGCATGTACGCCGGGGCTTGGTTGACGGCAAGGCGACGCTCGAAGCTCCGCTTCACCGCCGAGGAACTGAGCAGCGTCCCGTCATGGAAGTGAACCCCCGGCCGTAGGTGAAAGGTGTAGGTGAGCCGATCGCGCGAGATCGTCCAGCTGGTCGCGATATCGCCGATGATCCGGGCCGAGCCTGGAGCGTAGGTCAGGAGCCCGTCATAGCTCGAGAGGATCACCGAATTGCCCTCGATGTCGTAGAAGATGTCCGGGTCGGGCACCGACATGTCGCCCAGATACGGGATCCGCAGCACGTCGCCAGCTGCGGCCCTTGCGCTCGTCGACGAGCGCTTCGTCGCAGCGGCGCCGCACCCGGCCACCGCGACGGCCACGGCCGCGATCAGCGCTAGTACCGGACAGGATCGAAGCCTCATCGGGTTGTCCTTTGCTCGAGCCTGCGATTGGCGTGATCGCCGAGTAGGTTCGCCACGAGCGCAAGCAGCGCGACGGCGACGGCAGGTGCGATCGGGACCCACCCGTAACCGAACAGGTACTCCAGTCCACGCGCGCTCATCGCCCCGAGCTCGGGTGCCGGCGGGGGAGCCCCGAGCCCGATGAACGAGAGAGTCGCGAGCGCCAGAATCAGGTTGCCGACGTCCAGCGACATCGTCACGATCACGGGCGCGATCGCGCCGGGCAGGAGGTGGCGCAACACCAGGCGCCGATGTCCGACCCCCGCAAGGCGTGCGGCGTCGGCGTGCGGCCGAGCCGCGAGTGCGCGCACCTCGCCCCGAACGATCCGCGCGTACCACGGCCACCACACGATGCTCAGCGCGAGTAGCGTGTGTAACAGGCTCGGCCCCAGCGACGCGATTACGGCGATCGCGAGCACCGGGGCAGGGAGCGCCAGAAAGAGGTCGGTCACGCGCATGAGCACGGTGTCCATGAGCCCGCCGAAACCACCGGCGAGCGCCCCGATCAGGCCTCCGAACGTAGCCCCCACCGCGATCACCCCGAGCGCACTCAGCCAGGACTCGCGAATTCCGTACAGCACCCGTGAGAACACGTCTCGACCGATGTCGTCGGTGCCGAACGGGTAGCGCAGAGACGGCGCGTGGAACGGGCCCACCGAGGTCACGTCCAGGGCCCCATGAGTCGCCAGCAGCGGGGCGGCGAGCGCCACGAGCGTCATTACCGCGACGGGAATCACCGCTCCGCGGACTGCCGAGCCGGCGTCGGCGCCGACGGGCATTCTCGCTCTGCGCCACAAGCGCAGAGCGACCGGCCTCGCCATCGCAACCGCTCC
Organism: Solirubrobacteraceae bacterium; assembly: GCA_050999075.1. Classification (GTDB taxonomy): domain Bacteria; phylum Actinomycetota; class Thermoleophilia; order Solirubrobacterales; family Solirubrobacteraceae; genus Palsa-465. The sequence goes on along the minus strand of JBPCPO010000084.1, from coordinate 4,315 downwards.
CGACGCGGGGGCGGGACTGCGGGCGGGCACCGTCACGCAGCCTCAGCAATGTCAGGTACGGCAGCGAGCAGCTCGCGCGTGTAGGGATGCTGCGGTGATGTGAAGACGCGCTCGGTTGGTCCACGCTCAACGAGGACGCCCTGATGCATCACCGCGACTTCGTCGGCCACGGCCCGAGCGGCGGCAAGGTCATGGGTCACGAAGAGCAAGGCAATTCCCAAACTCGAGCGCAGCTCGCAGAGCAGGTTCAGGACCTGGGCGGCCAGCGACACATCGAGTGCCGACACCGGCTCGTCGCAGGCCAGCAGCGCCGGCGGCACCACGATCGCGCGCGCGATCGCCGCGCGCTGGCGCTGGCCGCCAGAGAGCTGACGGGGGAACGCCCTCGAGGCGTCGGGGGGGAGACCGACCGCCTCCAGCGTGGCCTCTACCCGCTCCGCGCGCCCGGAGCGGGGGACGCCGAGCGCGGCGAGCCGTTCGGCGATCTGCGCGCCGACCGGCATCCAGGGAGTGAGCGAAGCGCCCGCGTCCTGGAAGATCAGCTGGGGCGGCGCCCCCGCACCCAGCTTCACGGCCCCGGACGTCGGCTCGAGCAGCCCGACCACTGATCGCAGGAGCGTCGTCTTGCCTGATCCGGACTCCCCGACCAGCGCAAGCGATCCCGACGATGGGATCTCCAGGCTGACACGGTCCACGGCGCGAAGCGGCGGTGAAGATGACGCGAACGGATGACGGCGTCGCCGCGGGTACTCGCAGACGAGCTCCTCGAGCACCAGCGCCGGCGCCGCGGCCGTCACCACGGGCCCCGCCGAGGCCGACTGCGCGCCAGACTGCCCGCGGTGGAGCATCCGCACGTCCAGCCGGACCGTGGGCGGCCAAGTCGTGACCGCGCCGGCGTGGTGACATTCGTACCGTCGGTCCGCCGCCACAACGAGCGGGGGTTGGTCGGCGCAGACCACGCTGGCGGCAGGGCAGCGTGGCGCGAACGCGCACCCGTCGGCTGGTTGGCGCGGATCGGGCGATCGGCCGGGCAGAGTTGGCAGATCACCTCCCGCGATCCTGCCGTCGAGCCGCGGGCGACTGGCCAGCAGGCCGACGGTGTAGGGATGCTGTGCGCGGCCGAGGATCTGTGCGGCGCTGCCGAGCTCGACGATCCGCCCGGCGTACGCGACGGCAATCCGATCGCAGATCCGCGCCGCGACCCCAAGGTCGTGGGTGACGAGCAGCAGCGCAACGCCGCGCTCTCGGGCGGCGGCCGCGAGCAGGTCGAGCACGCGTGCCTGGACGGTGACGTCCAGAGCGGTGGTCGGCTCGTCGGCGATGACCAGTCGCGGAGAGCGCGCGAGAGCCATCGCGATCATCACGCGCTGGCGCAGACCACCCGAGAGCTCATGGGGATAGCAGCGCGCCTTCAGCTCGGGCTCCGGAATTCCAGTGCTGGCGAGCAGCTCGACAACGTCGGCCTTCTCGACGCCGGCGGCAGCCTCCGCCACCTGGCGGCCGATGCGCATCGACGGGTTCAGCGAGCTCATCGGATCCTGAAAGACAGCTCCGACGTAGGCGCCCCGTCGCGCCCGGCGCTGTTGCTCGGTCGCGGCGACCATGTCCTCGCCGTCAAGGCGCACGGAGCCCGTAATGACGGGAGCGGGCTCGCGCGGCAGGAGTCCCAGCGAGGTCAGGCCGAGAACCGTCTTCCCGGACCCCGACTCGCCCACCAGGCCAACGATCTCGCCGGCATCGATCGCGAGGGTTGCGCCGCGCAGTGCTTGCACGTCTCCCGCCGGGCTGGCGAACGTGACGCGGAGATCGTCGACCTCGAGCACCGGGGTGACGCTCGTGCTCATGCTGGCATCTGCGCTTCGCGCTGTAGCTCAACGTCGGCGAGATCTGCGAGCAGCTCCTCGCTCGTTACCAGGCAATCGCGCTGAAGGTAGCTCATCGCCTCGAGCGCGGCGTCGTGCGCGTGCTCAGAGGAGCCGCCGACGCAGTCGGTCACGACGTGGCAACGGTAGTCGAGCTGATGTGCATCGGCAAAGGTGTAATGCACGCACACGTCGGTGAGCGTGCCGACGAGCACAAGCGTCTCTGCTCGGTGGCACCTCAGCACCAGTTCGAGCTCGGTAGCGAAGAACGCCGAGTACCGGCGCTTGCGGATCAGGTATTCGTCCGGCCGAGGGTCGAGACCCTCGGCAAGCTCGGTCGCGAGGTCACCCTCTAGGCAGTGAACCGTCTCGACGCCGTCGAGCTCACGGCCGAAATCGATCAGCGAAGGTTTATGAACCTCTTGGATAAATATCGGTGGTATTCCAGCCGCGCGGGCGGCGGCTAGCACTTCCAGAATCCGCGCGTGGCGCTCGCGGCCGCCCGGCATGGTGGCAATGCCCACGTCCTCATCCAGCACCTCGCCCTTCTGGACGTCGATCACGATCAGGGCAGTGTTTCCGTGAAGTACCAAAGTTCGCTCCTAAACCAGAAAGGCCCGGAAGAACACAATGTCTCCCGGGCTTTTGTCCCTCCGTGTAGGCGCAGCTATGTAAGTGCCGGCCTGTTCTCTCGGACCAGTCCTGCCGACGCTCGGCAGCGGAACCCTAGAACACTGATCACAATATGCCCAGAGCCTTCACGCTCTCTACTCCACGCGTCCACAATTTCGGCGCGGACTTTGGCCATGCGGGCGCGGGGGCCGTGGACCGAGGTCCACGGACGAGCGTGAAACGGCGCGGGAGCGCGAACATACGCCCTTGTTGCTTGCACGACGACGAGCGTGCTCTCCCATCATTTGACCGGGCACCGCAAGGCGCGTACGACCGCCACGCCGAACGCAAGAAGATCAGCCGGATTGGTACCCGCGAGCTGTACCCGCGGAGCTACCACGGAACTTCCTCAGCGCCAAACGCTGATCCAGGTATGGAGCCAGCCGGTCTCGAACCGGCGATCTCCTGCTTGCGAAGCGGGTGCGTCAGGGGTCGGATGCGGATATGCGCCGGAGCGTCGAGGATCTGGGCGCAGCCCACTACAGAGATGAGGTTGTCCCGGGGCTCGTAGAACTTTGATGTGACGGCGGTCCCTCCGGCCGCGTCCGCTCGTGATGGGAGCGTTCGCGGCGATCCGCCAAAGATCTAAGGGGAACCGCCGTGAGGGGCAACGTACCGGTCGCGCAGGCGACCCGTGATGAGGCCGTGCTCCCAGAGCGCGTGCAGGAAGCGTTGGGCGAGTTGGTAGGGGCAGCGAAGGAAGGACTGCTGGCACTGAGCGTCGGCGTCGGGCTCGGGGTCCTGTCTGAGCTGATGGAGGAGGAGCTCGACGATGTCGTCGGCCCGAAGGGCAAGCACAACCAGGAGCGGACGGCTGTGCGTCATGGTCACGAGGACGGTGAGGTCACGCTCGGCGGCCGTCGCGTCGAGGTCCGTCGGCCGCGGGTCAGGACCGCGGATGGCGAGGCCGAGGTGGGGCTGTTGACCTATGAGCATTTCGCTGATCGCGATCCGCCCGCCGGCGTGTCGACGCGCCGGTATCGCCGCACGCAGGAGCCGGTCGGCGAGCAGGTCGAGACCCGGGCGCGGTCAACGTCGAAGTCGGCGGTGTCCAGAACGTTTATGGAGCGCACGCGTGAGACGCTGGTCGAGCTGATGGGCCGCGAACTCGGTGACCTGCGGCTGGCGGTGATGATGCTCGATGGGCTGGAGCTGAAGGGCCGGATGATGATCGTCGCGCTCGGGATCACCACGGAAGCTGGTCGAGTGGCGCTACGAGCGCGCCCTACGGCAGTTCTACCTGGGGAACTCGGTCCCCAGGCGATGGAGTACGAGAGCTGGGATGACCTCACCCACCGGGTTCGGCAGTTCTTCAACGAGATCGGCCAAAGCCACACCTATGCGGTCAGGTGTGTGTCGGAAGTGATGATGTGGGTCCAGGGCGCCGAGTACGACCGGATCGTCCGCGGCGAGTACCGCACCCGGGACCAGGAGACCGACGTCCGCGAAGAGCCCGACGCGATGGAGTTCTATGCCGAGCGCTTCAGAACGATCTTCCGCGAGGCGGGCGACAACATCACGAAGCTCGGCTCCCAGATGGGCGGAATGGCCGAGCAAGTCTGGGTCCGCAAGCGCGGCGGAGGGTCGGGCGGCGAGGAAGGGCGAGGGCGCCGGAACGATCTCGCGGCATACCAATCTTCGGCTCTCGATCTCTGCGATCACGACGGCTACCGCTTCTCGGTGTTCCTCACCGACCAGGCCAAGGACAGCACCCCCAAGCTGGATCTGACCCACCGCGATCATGCCCGCGTTGAGGACCGCATCCGCGAGAGCAAGGACTG
>JBPCPO010000062.1:0-37737 GCA_050999075.1 Solirubrobacteraceae bacterium | reverse complement strand
GCGCGGGCTCCTTCACGGTGGCACCCGCGGCGGTCACCTCGGCCAGCTTCGCCTCGAGGTCCGGCACGTGCCAGTAGGCCACCGGCGAGGTCATGCCCTGCGGTCCACCGCCCGGCACCAGCCCGATGTGCTGGCCCGCGGCCTCGAAGCCGACGTAGTAGGACTCGTCGGTCTGCGGCGGTACGCCGAGCAGGGCGGCGTACACGGCCTTGGCCGTCGCCAGGTCGGACACGGGATGCAGGACGGTCTTGATTCCCTGGGTGGAAGAGCCGGTCATGGTCACTCCTGAAGTCGTGGGTCACATCGACCCGTGATGTCCATGGCGGGCAAGCTACTGCGGCTCGGTGAGCGACGCTTCTCGATTCCTGATCGGTCTGGTCACCGGTTTCGCCACCCCCGACGGCATCCCCGCCTCGCGCGCCGCATAACGCCGATGGAAACGTCAACCTCCGCCGGGCGGCGCCTCCCCGGTTCCCGATCCCGACGACCCCGCTGCTCCCCCCGACCCCGAGGACCCCGCTGCGCCCGCCGACCCCGACGACCCCGCCAGCCGGCTGTGGCGCACCGAATAGGCGAAGTAGACGACAAGTCCGACGGCCATCCAGACGCCGAAGCGCACCCATGTCGCCCCCTGCAGGTTGAGCATCAGCCAGACCGACGCGAGCACCGACAGGATCGGCAGCACCGGAACGAACGGCGTGCGGAACGGGCGCTCCAAGCCCGGGCGTGAGCGGCGCAGGAAGGTGACCCCGATCGCCACCAGCACGAACGCGAACAGGGTGCCGATGTTCACGAGGTCGGCCAGCGTCTTGAGCGGGAAGAGGAACGTCATCGCCGCCACCGCGACGCCGGTGACCAGCGTGGTCCGGTACGGCGTGCCGAATCGCGCCGAGACCGCCGAGAAGACCGGTGGCAGCAGGTGGTCGCGACTCATGGCGAAGAACACCCGGCTCTGACCCATCAGCAGCACCAGGATCACCGAAGTCAGCCCGGCCAGCGCTCCGTAGGCGACGATCGTGGCGATCGTGTGCTGGTGCACGGAGATGAACGCGCTCGACAGCGGCGCCGCGACGTCGATGTGGTTGTACTTGACCATGCCGGTGACCACCAGCGAGACCGCCACGTAGAGAACGGTGCAGATCGCCAGCGAGGCGAAGATGGCGATCGGCACGTCGCGCGCGGGCTTGCGGGTCTCCTCGGCGTTGGTGGCCACGATGTCGAAGCCGATGAAGGCGAAGAAGACGAGGGCGGCACCACTGAAGATTCCGCCGATCCCGAACGCCCCTGGCGAGGCCCCGAGGTCCTGCAGGAGCGTGTGCGACGCGCTGCCGCCCGGGGCCGGCTTTGCCCCCGCCGGCGGGATGAACGGGTGATAGTTGGCGGAACGGATGTAGAAGAGCCCCGCCACGATGACGAGCAGGACGATCACGAGCTTGATCGCGACGATCACTCCGTTGACGGCGCTCGAGGTGCGCAGGCCGAAGCACAGCAGGCCGGTTATCGCGAGCACGACCACCGCTGCCACCAGATTATGGTGATCGGCGAAGATCCACGCCGGCGGATTAGCGTGCCACGGAGCCGACGTGAGCACGACCTTGAAGTACTGCGACCATCCGGAGGACACGGTCGCGGCGCCCAGCGCGAGCTCGAGCATCAGGTCCCAGCCGATGATCCACGCCATGAGCTCGCCGAGACTCGCGTAGGAGAACGTGTAGGCCGATCCGGCGACCGGTACCACCGACGCGAACTCCGCATAGCACAACCCTGCGAGCAGACAGACAATCGCCGACACGGCAAAGGAGATGGCGATCGCCGGACCCGCGAGCGTGCCCGCCGCCTCGCCGGTCAGCACGAAGATCCCCGTGCCGATGATCACTCCGATGCCGATCGCCGTCAGCTGGACCGCCCCGAGCGAGCGGCGCAGCTGGCGTCCGGGCTCCTCGGTGTCCTTGATGGACTGCTCGACCGTCTTGGTGCGCAGGACCTGCATCTCCGGCTATCTGCTCCTGGTGCCGACGATCCCGGCCTGTTCGACGAACCGCGTGATCAGGATCCGAGTGTCGCCGTTGGCGTCGCTCAATGTCCACCTCGCCCGATATAGACCTGGCCTCAGCGCGGGGACGCGGACGCCCCGCCGGGTGTCGACGTTGTGGGCATGGAACACGACCCGCCCGCCCGCGCGCACGATTCGCAGCGCGATCGTCGATGTCCGGTTGGTGGGTGCGGTGGTGTGGTCGGGCTCTGGCAGCCCCGAGCGGGCGACCGCGATGAACCGCCCGTACACGGTCTCGCCCTGGAGCGGCGAGGTGTTCTCGATATCGGGCACCTCGGTCTGGGTCTGACCGCCGCTGAGCTCGTCGGTCTGGGAGATCGCGTCGGTCGGCAGGCCCGCGGCATGCCCGCTCAGCGGGCAGGTCATCCCGGTGAGCGCGACGCCCGGACCACCCGCGGACATGTTGATGGGCGCATCGGAGAGCGGAGCGCCGTAGTACGACCCCGCCTGACAGGTGCCGCCCGAGAGCAGCGCCCGCCTCGCCACGATGCTCACGCGGAGGTGAGCCACGTGCAACGTCGTCAGCGTCCTCGCGCCATTGGAGAGCGCCAGCGCATCGCCACCGGCGAGGCTGCGCGGCGCGAACTTCGCGGTAACCATGCCTGTCGGGTCGGCGGCAGCCGACACGCGCATACCTGAGCGCCCGTCGGTGACTGTGTACCGGCGGCTCGGCACGAGCCCCGTGCAGCTCACGTGCCGGCGCTCCAGATCAGCGGTGCAACTCGGAAAGCCGCTCGGCATGAAGGTCACGAGCGGGTTGAGAAATGAGGAGGCGGCGTCCGCCTCCCCGACGGGGACCGAGAGGCTGACCAGCCCTCCGAGCGAATTCGGAGTCGGTCCATTCGGGGGGGAGAACGCCCGGTTGTCGTTCGAGCTCGTGCTCACCGTTGCGCTCGGCGAGATCGTGGGCGTGGTCACGGTCGCCGTGTCGCTCTGCGTGTTGCAGAAGTCAGTCGGTGAGGCTCCGGGCTTGCCGCTCACGCTCAGCCCGAGCACGCCGGTCTGAAAGCACGGTCCGAGCGTCACCGACGGGCCGCCCAGCTTGGGGTTGTTGGTGACCGCGGAACCGTTGTCGAGGTCGAGCCATCCCGTCCAGCCCGCCTCCGTGAACGGATTTCCGCCGTTGCCGGTGAGGATCACCTGATGGCCCGGCGCGGGGGCGTCCGCACCCGAGTAGTCCACCGTGATCTGGTCGCGGTCGTCGCCGACCGCGTGGGGCGCGAGCGAGAGCGACCAGCCTCCGTCGGCCGCCGTCCGGGTCGACCCCGCCGAGACGGTCACCTGCCCGTCCGGTGCGGCACGCTGCAACCTGAGCTTCACCGCGACGCCGGCCCTATTGGTGCCGATGTTGCCGGTGACGGTCGAGCCGAACTGCGTCAGGTTGACCTGCGGCAGCGGGAGGTGGTTCCCAGTGAGCGCGGTCCCCTGCACGCAGCCGTTGTCGTCGTTTGACCACATCCCCTGGACCAGGTAGCGGTCTCCGTTGATGACCTGGTTGTAGGGAGCGTTGCTCGGGCCGGCGAACCCGATCGGCGTCCCCCGCTGGGGCCCCATCTCACATTTGTCGCCGACTTCGAATCCGTTCGGATCCAGCCAGCCGACGCCCGTGGGATCGGTCATGGCCTCAACCGTCTCGTGGGCGGCGACGTCGATCTCGGCCTCGGCCTCGGGGTTGCCCTGGGGATCGGACCCAGGCGGCGGCGTCATCTCGACCAGCGGGTTGATCCCGACCGCGTAGATCGTCACGCCGTGGCCGTTCAGGTTCGAGAGCGAGTGGTAGCCGCCGAACGCGTTGGTGCCGCAGGCGCCGGGGGTGATGCACTCGTCGACGTCTGGCGGCAGGAACACGAACCACAGGTTGTGCAGCCCGCGCGGCGTCCCGGGGGTGCTCTGCACGACGCGATCCACCTCCGCCTGGATCTGGGCATCGGTGATGCAGGTCTTGACATTGCCCGGCGACCCGCACTGGTCCACGGTGGCCGGGTACGGATTGGTGTCGTCGATCGAGTCCACGGACGGCTGATAGCCGATGCTGTACGCGCCGGGAGTCACGCCGGTCGGCTTCGTGCCCTGCGCGAACTGCGGCAGCACTGAGAAGACGTTGCTGGTGGCGCCGCTGTCGTGGGCCACGTCCGTGAAGAACTGCGTGATCAGGCCCTCGTAACCGGGGATCGCATTTCCGGGGGAGCCGTCGAAGCGGAATCCCGCCGGAGCCCAGAAGATCGTGTGGACGGTCGTCCCCCCGGTCATCACGCCCCCGGCGTGATAGGTGACCGGAGTCAATGCGCCGGTGGCGATGTCCTGGCTACCGGCCGGCGGGACCAGTCCCATCGCGCCCCCGATGCGCGGTGCAAAGGTATTCGCTCCCAGTGCCGCCGGGGCGAACGCGCCGAGCAACACGCAGATGACCACGGGCAGTAGCGCTCGGCTGGCACTCATGCGACGACTCCCTCCTCCATCGTCCTGGTCTTCTCGGGTCAGGCTTGCGCGGCAGGCTATCGCAGCAGCCGGCGCTTTGACAACACTCAGCGCAGGCCGCGCTGGCGCAGCTCGATCCGCCTGATCTTCCCGGTCAGCGTCTTGGGCAGATCATCGACGAACTCGATCAGCCGCGGATAGGCGTAGGCGGAGAGATTGTCGCGCACGAAGACCTTGATCTCCTCCGCGAGCCCGTCCGAGGACTCGTACCCCGCCCCCAGGACGACGAATGCCTTGACCACGTTGCCGCGGCGCTCGTCCGGTACCGCGACCGCAGCGGCCTCGGCCACCGCTGGATGCTCGAGACACGCCGATTCGACCTCGAACGGCCCGATCCGGTACCCGGCCGAGATGATCACATCGTCGGCCCGCCCCTCATACCAGAAATAGCCGTCTTCGTCGGCCTGCGCCGCGTCCTTGGTGTGGAACCAGTCGCCGCCGAATACCTCACGTGAGTCCTCCGGTGGACGGTTCCAGTAACCGATCGGGTAGTGCGGGTTCGATCTCGCCTTGAGGCAGATCTCGCCCCGCTCCCCGGTCGCGACCGGCCGCTCGTCCTCGTCGAGGATCGCCACCTCCCAGCCCGGCATCGGCTTGCCCATCGAGCCTTCGCGGACCTCCATGAAGGGAAAGTTGCCGCACAGCGGGTAGGACTCGGTCAGGCCGTAGTAGTCGAGCACGGTGACCCCATACTGCTTGCGAAACCATCGGATCGCCTCCGGGTTGAGCGGCTCGCCCGCCGAGCACACGACCCTGAACCTCCGCGGGTAGCGCGTGCCGGCGTCGGAGATCGACATCATCGAGCGGATCGCCGTCGGGGTGGCGAACACGTTCGTGACCTCGTGACGCGAGAGGAAGTCGAGCTGCTTGGCGGGGTCGAAACCGCCGGCTCGCTGGTAGACGACCTGCGTCGCTCCGTAGCGCCAGGGACCGATCAGGGGACAGATCCCCGCTGCCCACGCCCACTCGCCCATGCCGTGAAACCGCTCCCCGTCCTCGAGATCGTGGCAGTAGACGAACTCCTCGTGACCGAGGATGTAGCGGTGGGCGTGGACGATCCCCTTCGCCAGCCCGGTCGTGCCCGAGGAGTAGTAGAGCTGGGCGGGGTCCTCAGCCGACGTGTCGACGGTCTGAAACGCGGTCGAGCCGTGACTGAGCAGTTCGTCGTCGAGAATCAGCACCTGCCCGACGAGCTGGCGCTCGATCCGGTCGACGTTGTCCGCATTGGTGACCAGGACCTTGGCCTGGGAGTCGCTCACCCGGTGGCGGATCCCCTCGTCGCCGTAGAGCACCGACATCGAGAGCAGGATCGCACCGGTCTTCCAGGTCCCGAAGAACGCAGCGGCGGTCTCGGGCGTGGGCGGGAGCAGCATCGCCACCCGGTCGCCCCGCTCGACCCCGTGCGCGCTCAACACGTTGGCGAAGCGGTTGGAGGCGTCCTGCAGCTCCCCCCAGCTCACCCGCCGGATCGTGCCGTCGGGATCTTCGTGGATCATCGCGAGCTTCTCCCGCGGATGGCGGTCGCACACGTCGGTGGCGATGTTGTAACGCTCGGGAACCTCCCAGCGGTGCTCCGCGCGGGCCTCCTCGTAGGAGCTGATGTTCCCGGCTGCGCTCATGGTCCCCATCTTCGCGCGCCGGAGCGCTGGACTCAAGCCAAGAGCGCAATCTCGCTCCGCACCCGGCGTCATTGCCCCGCGCCCGCCCCGCAGGCTGGGCGCGCGAGTAAGCGTCAGGGCTACTCCTCGGCGGCCTCGTGCTTGATCTTGTCCTCGAGCTGGGCCATCACCTCGGGATCGCGCAGCGTCGTCACGTCCCCGACCGCTCGCCCGTCGGCGATGTCGCGCAGCAGCCGCCGCATGATCTTTCCCGAGCGCGTCTTGGGCAGGTCCTCAGCCCAGATGATCCGCTTGGGCCGCGCGAACTTCCCGATCCGATCGCCGACGTGGGCGCGGATCTCGGCCACCAGCTCATCCGAGCCCTGGTCATCCTCGCCCTGCAGGGTCACGAAGGCGCAGATCGCCTGGCCACTGTCCTCGTCGGACTGGCCGATAACCGCGGCCTCGGCGACCTTCTGGTGGGAGACGATGGCCGACTCGACCTCGGCCGTCGACAACCGATGGCCGGAGACGTTGACCACGTCATCGATCCGCCCGATGATCCAGTAGCAGCCGTCCTTGTCCTTGCGCGCGGCATCGCCGACGAGGTAGGTCTCGGGGCCGAACTTCGAGAAGTAGGTCTCGACGAACCGCTCGTCGTCCTTGTAGAGCGTGCGCAGCATCGACGGCCACGGTCGCTTGAGGACCAGCAGTCCCTGACCCTCCTGCAGCGGCTTGCCCTCACGCTCGTCAACCACCTCGGCGGCGATGCCCGGAAACGGTCGAGTGGCCGATCCGGGCTTGGTCGCGACGATCCCCGGCAGCGGCGTGATCATGATCGCTCCGGTCTCGGTCTGCCACCACGTATCGACGATGGGGCAGCGCTCGCCGCCCACCACCTTGTGGTACCAGAGCCACGCCTTCGGATTGATGGGCTCGCCCACCGTTCCGAGCACCCGTAGCTTCTGGAGGTTGTGTGGCTCGACGTGGGCGACTCCCCACTTCATGCACGCCCGGATCGCCGTCGGGGCGGTGTAGAAGAGAGTCACGCCGTAGCGCTCGCACAGCTCCCACCAGATCCCCCTGTGCGGGTAGTCCGGTGCGCCCTCGTACATCACGCTGGTCGTCCCGTTGGCCATCGGCCCGTAGACGATGTAGGAGTGGCCCGTGACCCAGCCGACATCAGCCGAGCACCAGAACACGTCCTCCTCGGGTCGCAGGTCGAAGGTGTAGCGATGCGTCGTCGCGACCCCGGTGAGGTAGCCGCCGGTGGTGTGCAGGACGCCCTTCGGCTTCGCCGTCGAGCCGCTGGTGTAGAGGAGGAACAGCGGATGCTCGGCGTCGAGCTCCTCGGCCGGGCAGTCGGCGTCGGCCTGCTCGACGATGTCGTGAAACCAGACGTCGCGCCCGGGCTTCATCTCGCATTCGGTCTCGGTGTGCCTGACCACGATGATGTGCTCGAGCGTGTCCAAGCCGGCCATCGCGCGGTCCACCTGCTGCTTGACCTGAGCCGTCTTGCCCTTGCGTCGCGCCCCGTCGGCGGTGATCAGCGCCTTGGCCGCCGAGACCTCCATTCGCTCCTTGGCCGAGTCGGCCGAGAACCCGCCGAAGACGACGTTGTGGGGGGCGCCGATACGGGCGCAGGCCAACATCGCGACCACGACCTCCGGGATCATCGGCAGGTAGATGCCAACGATGTCGCCCTTCGCGATCCCGAGATCCTTGAGCGCATTGGCGAACCTCTGCACGTCCCGGTGAAGGTCTGAATAGGTGAGGTCGCGCTCCTCGCCCTCCTCTCCGCGCCAGTGGAACGCCACCCGATCGCCGTTGCCGGCTTCGACATGTCGATCGAGGCAGTTGTAGGACGCGTTGAGCTTTCCGTCCGCAAACCATCTGTAGAACGGCGGGTTGCCGTCATCGAGAGTCTCGCTTGGCGTCCTGAACCAGTGGAGCTCCCTGGCCTGTTTCAGCCACCACCCTCTCCAGTCGCTCTCGGCCTCCTCGTAGATCGACTCGTCAGCGAGCAGCGCGTCCCGGCGGAAGTCCTCCGGGGGCTCGAACTTCTCGATCTCGAGCATCGTCTCGAGCTGGGATTCGAGGGTCTCCTCGTCGGGCGGCGTGGTTGCGGTGTCTGCCATTGGATCGCCTCCTCGTTTACGTGGCGGGGCCTCCGGGAAAGAGCCTCATCGGCGGTGCTTGCGCTTGCGCTTGGGAGTGCTCGAACGGGTCCGAGCCGCGGGCGCGGCGACGGCTTGCGGAGCCGGAGTCGGCGCGGCGGGCGCCGCTGCCTTGGACCCGCCGCCGGCGGCATTGGCGCGACGTTCCCGAAGCTCCTGGGAGGAGGGCCACTTCTCCGCCCGGCCGGTTCGCCAGGCCGCCGGCACCCCCGTCGGCCAGCGGCCGGAGAGCATGTAGGCCAGCGCGAACAGGAAGAAGCCCTGGACGATCGGCACCGGCGAACCGAAGGGGAACAACACCAGCACGCCGGCGAACATCCCCAGGTATCCCATGAATCGCGTCAACAGCCCCACCCGCATCGCGTTCATGGCCGTCAGCACGAAGGCCAGCGCCAGGACGAGAGCGCCACCCTGCCCGACCAGCTGGAGGATCAAGATCACGCTCGAGCTCGTGAGATGGTGAGCCTGCTCGTAGGTCTGGCTGCCGGTGCTCACGAACTGGTTCGCCTTGACCGCGATCAGCGCCGCGTACCCCACCCCGGTGACCGCGGCCACCACGCCGCCGAGGATCGCGAGGATCCTCACGAACGGTTGCGCGCGGGGGTTGCGCGCCCGCGCGGCGCCGAACAGGAAGCTCAGGGCGCCAGCCAAGGCCAGCGAACCGAGCCCGTTGATGACGGATGAGATCAGGTCGAGCGGGAAGCGACGGTGCGCGGTGATCAGGTCGAGTGTCAGCTCGTCCACCGTCGTGTGCGGACCGGTCAGCTGCACGAGGGCCGCGACGATCAGCAGGGCGCCCGCCAGCGCAGCCACCACCGTCTGCGCCGGCCGGACACGGGTTTCGTAGAGGAGTCGGTCGTCGACCGTCATGGGGGTCAATGGTACCCGGAGGAACGCAGTCGGCGCGAGGGCTCGGGCTGCGGACGGGGCCTCGGCGGTAGCGGGACCGGAAGGGCGCAAAGGGCGCGCGAGGCCTGGAACGCTCAGGACGCACATACACTCGCCCGCGTGCAGGTCGCCGACCCGGACCTCCCCTGCCCGGCCTGCGGCGGAGCGCTCCGGGCGTGGTGCTCGGCTCCCACCTCCGAGCCGATGCTGGGCGCGCTGCGCTTCGAGCTGCTCCGCTGCGCGAGCTGCCGCGGTGGCGTCACGTCGGGTCCCGCCCCGCCCGAGTTGCACGAGAGCGGCGCGTACCGCAGCGGCGAGCCGCGCCTTCACCGAGCCGCCCGGCCGGCCCTGCGGGCGTTCGATCACCAGCGACTATCGCTCCTGGCCAGGATCGCGCCTGCGCCCGCGCGGCTCTTGGACGCCGGTGCGGGCCGGGGCCGGTTCGTGCTCGCGGCGCGCGGCGCGGGGTACGACGCCTTCGGGATCGAGCCCTCGCGATGGGGCGCAGAGGCGGCGGGCGCCCTGGGGGCGCCGGTCGCGCGGGTGAGCCTGGACGAGGCCCGGATCGCAGACTGCTCGCTGGACGCGGTGACCCTGTGGCATGTCCTCGAGCACCTCGAGGATCCGGGTGCTGCTCTGGCCCGGATCGCGGCGTGGCTGGTCCCCGGCGGCACCCTGCTGGTCGGCGTGCCGAACCTCGCCAGCGTCCAAGCGCAGCTGGGCGCCGAGCGCTGGTACCACCTCGACCTGCCGCGTCACCGCGTACATTTCACCCTCGACGGTCTCGAGGCGCTGCTGGCCACGCACGGCTTCACCGTCCTGCACGTACATCACGTGCTGCTCGAGCACAACCCGTTCGGGATGTGGCAGTCGCTCGTCAACCGGGTCACCACGCACCCCTCCTACCTCTACAACCTGCTCAAGCGCAACGCGCCGCTGCGTTCCCTGGACCTGATCCCCACGCTGCTGGCGACACCGCTGGCTCCCCTCGCCGCGCTCGCCGAGCTGTTGGCGGGATTGGCCGGGCGGGGCGGCACGATCGCCGTCCTGGCCCGCCGCGACCCGCGGCCGCCCGTTGCCTCCTAGCGATCGCCGCTCCCCAGGCGAGTAGCATTGAGAACATGGAAGGTGGCTTCGGTGGAATGTTCGGCGACCCCGACGAGCTTCAGCGCAAGCTGGGCGAGTTCGCCGAGCAGATGCAGGGCGCCCAGCGATTGGCCTGGGCCGACAACGCGATCAAGCTCGCCGTGGATCTCACCGTCGCGGCGATGAACCGCGCCAACATCCAGGGCACCACCGAGCAGCAGGCCGAGCAGATGCGTGCCGTGATGGCGGTGATCTTCCCCGAGGCCGTGACCCTCGTGCGCGAGGCTCGCGAGGGCTTGCAGTAGCGCAGCGGGCTATCCCGCTCGCCGCAGGCGCGGGCCCGGTGCCACCTCATGCGCTCACCTCCGCGAGCGCGGGATCTTCGACCGGTGCCGGTTCCTCGACGGCGGGCGCCGGGATGGATTTCGCCTGTAGGAGCACGGTGGCCAGCAGCGCCGCCAGGACCGCGAACAGCGCGCCGACGAGGAACGCGATGTGGTAGCCGCCGTCGAGCGCGGCGAGTTGACGGTGACCTGACGCGAGGAGATGGCTGGTGCGCGACGCGGCGAGGCTCGCCAGAACCGCCAGTCCGAGGGCGCCGCCCATCATGAACGAGGTGTTGACGATGCCCGAGGCCAGTCCGGCGTCGCGCTGGTCGACGTCGCCCATCGCCGCGAGCAGGATCGGGTTGAAGGCGATCCCAGCCCCAAAGCCGAGCAGGATCATGCTCGGGAGCACGTCAGAGCCGAAGTGACCGCCGACCGGCGCGCGGGCGAACAGGGCCAGCCCGCCCGCGGCGAGCAGCAGTCCGATCGCCAGCGGCGCCTTGATCCCGAAGCGCATCACGAGCTTCGCCGAGATGCCGAGCGAGAACGCTCCCATGATCAGGTTCGCGGGCAGGAACGCGAGCCCGACCTGTAGTGGGCTGTATCCGAGCACGAGTTGCAGGTAGAGCGCCGAGAGGAAGAACCAGGCGAACATGGCTCCGGCCCACAGGACACCGGCCGCGTTGGCGGTGGCGAGGTTGCGCAGCCGGAACAGCCCGAGCGGGATGAGCGGCGAGGCGACCCGCGACTCGACGATGAGAAAGCCCGCCAGCAGCGCCGCCGCGGCGGCGATCAGGCCGAGCGTCTGGCCGGAGGTCCATCCGGCCTGGTTCCCGTTGACGATCGCGTAGACGGCGAGCATCAGCGCAGCGGTCACGGTGAGGGCGCCGGCGACGTCGAGGCGTCCGCTGCCGTCCGGCTGGGTTTCATTGGGTAGGACCCGGAGCGCGAACGCGCTCACGGCGATCCCGATCGGGACGTTGACGAGAAAGATCCAGTGCCAGTTCAACACGTCGGTGAGGATCCCGCCGAGCAACACACCCAGGGTGGCGCCGCCCGCAGCGACGAACCCGAACACGCCCATCGCCTTCGCCCGTTCGGCCGGCTCGACGAACAGGGACATCATCAGCGACAGCGCGACCGCGGAGACGACGGCGCCCCCGAACCCCTGAACGATGCGCGCGGCGACGAGCATGGCCTGCGTGGTCGCGGCGCCGCAGCCCAGCGACGCCAGCGTGAACAGAGCGATCCCGCCCAGGAACAGCCGCCGGTGGCCAAACAGATCTCCGAGCCGTCCACCAAGCAGGAGGAAGCCGCCGAAGGTGAGCAGGTAGCCGTTGACCACCCACGCGAGCGTCGTGGAAGAGAAGCCGAGGTCCTTCCGGATCGAGGGCAGGGCCACGTTCACGATCGTGGAGTCGAGCACGATCATCAGCGAGCCCAGGCACAGAACGATCAGGGCCAGCCACCGAGTTCGCGCTTCCTGGGTGGTTGAAGCGTCCGGGGTCATCGGGATCGCGTCCGGGGTCATCGGGATCGTGTCCTTTCGGTCAAGTTGGTTCATCGCTCGCAGGGTTAGACCGTCGCGCTCCGCCACCCTCATCGGTGCCGGCGATCCGCGTCGGCCCAGCGAGCTACTTCAGCAACCGCGAGAGCCGGCGATCCTTCATCACCTTGCCGTCGGTCTGGCAGGTCGGGCAGTAGCACATCACGTAGTCCTCGTAGAAGACGGCTTCGATCCGCTCTCCGCAGCGCGGGCACGGCTCGCCATTGCGCCGGTGGACGGTGAGCGGCATCGGCAGCTTGTCAGGGATCGGCAACGTGATCGCCTGCTCGTAGTGGGCGATCACCTCGCCCAGCCGCGTGACCGTCGCCTCACGCAGGCGCTGCGCCTCGTCGGCGTCGAGATCAGCCCCCCGCTTGAACGGGGACATCCGCGCCGCGTGAAGGATCTCGTCGACCCAGGAGCGGCCGATGCCCGCGATCACGTGCTGGTCGCGAAGCACCGCGTACAACGGCCGCGGGAGGTGCAGCAGCGGTCCCAGCGGGGGCGGGTCCGGCCACGCATCGGGCCCCAGTGCGGCGATCGTCGGCTCGCTGCGCACCTCCGCGCTGGAGAGCAGCTTGACCCATGCGGCCTGCCTGGTCCCGAACTCACGCAGGCGCAGCTCCCGCCCGTCGGCCAGCCGTACCAGCAGTCGCGAAGCGCGGTCCCGTAGCGAGGCCCGCACGTCGAACAGCTGCAGGCGCCCGGCCGACATCAGGTGGACGAGGATCGTGAGCTCACCTTCGAGCTCCACGAGGAACAGCTTCCCGCGGCGGCGCACGCCGTCGATCACCCGACCTTCGAGCGCGCTCAGCGGCGGGTCGTAGCTCTTCAGCGCGTTGATCCCCGGCGCGAACGCGGACTCCACGCCCACGCCCGCGAGCGCCTCGCCGATCAGGCGGGCGGTGATCTCGACTTCCGGCAGCTCGGGCATCGCGAGATCGAGGGTAGTGGGGGCGCGGCGTCACTTTGTTCAGGCGGGCGCGCCCGGCCACATCCGCAGGCGCGCCGGTCCCGGTCAGAAGGCCCACGTCCCCGGCGCGGCCTACGCGCTCAGGCCGCCAGTGGCAGGCTGAACCGCACGCGCGTCCCGGTGGTGGTCTCGGGCAGCCAGATGCGGCCGCCGTGGGCCTCGACGATCGCCCGCGAGACCGCCAGCCCGAGGCCGGCTCCGGAGCTCGTGCGGGCGGCGTCAGTGCCGCCCCGATAGAACGGGTTGAACACGCGATCGCGCTCCCCGGGCGCGATCCCGTCCCCGTCGTCGGCGACCTCGATCTCGATCCGGTCGGCGACCGGCTCGGCGCGTACGACCACGCTTCCCTCCGGCGCCGTGTGGCGAATCGCGTTCTGGATCAGGTTGAACAGCACCCGCTGGAGCTTCTCGGGATTGCAGCGCGCCGGGGGCAGCGCGGCCGGAACCTCCGCCAGGACGACGATCCGCTGGGTGTCGGCCTGGACCCGCATCGCCTCCACGGTCTCGGCCACGAGCTCGCCGAGCGGCACGCGCTCGAGCGACCAGCTGATGTCTCCCGCCTCCAGGCGCGAGAGCTCGAACAGATCGTCGATCAGCCCGCTCAGGGCATCGATGTGCGTGCCCATCCGATCGATGTAGCCACGTCGCATCTCCCCGTCGGCGACGATGTCGTCTCCCAGCGCCGCGGCCAGCAGTCGCAGCGAGGTGATCGGCGTGCGCAGATCGTGGGAGACCGCCGCGACGAGATCTCCCCGTGCCGCGTCTGATTGCTCGCGGGCGGCCCGCTCGCTGGCCAGCCGCGCGATCATCGCGTTGGCGGCCTGCGCCAGCTCGGCCAGCTCGTCGTTGGCGGCGGTCTCGATGCTCACATCGCGTTCGCCGCGCCCGACCGCGGTCAAGCCCTCCCGGATGGCGTGAACGTCGCGCAGGACCCCGTTTGACACCAGCCTCGCCATCACGATCGCCAGAACCCCGGCCAGCACCACGATCGCGCCGACGAGGATCGCGTCGTGACCGGAGATCACCATCAGCAGTCCGACGAGCACCAGCGCGAGCAGCACCGGCGCGACCACGATCGCCACCGCGAGTGCGAACTGGCGCGAGAGCGATCCCGCGCGCTCGCGCACGCGAACGGCGAGCGCGGTCGGCGGTGAGGCCCGGGTCATGGCGGGGCCAGGCGTGAGACGGACGTCATGGCTGAAACCGGTATCCGACCCCCCACACCGTCTGGATGTGCTTGGGCATCGCCGGGTCGGCTTCGATCTTGGCCCGCAGCCGCCGGATGTGCACGGTCACCGTCGAGGTGTCGCTGTAGAACGAGTACTGCCAGACGGCGTCCATCAACTGGTTGCGTGAGAACGCCTGACCGGGATGGCGGGCGAGATACAGCAGCACGTCGAACTCGCGCTGGGTCAGCTGGACCTCCTCGCCGCGGATGAACACGCGGCGAGAGGCCGGGTCGATCGTCATGTCCGCCAGCCGCAGCGGTGCCTCGCGCGCGGGCGAGGTGTCGATCCGTCGCAGCACCGCGTCGACCCGCGCGACCATCTCGGCGGGCGAGAACGGCTTGACCACGTAGTCGTCGGCCCCGAGCCGCAGCCCGATCACCCGGTCGGACTCCTCCCCCTTGGCGGTCAGCAGGATCACCGCGATCCGCTCGGGAGTCTGGTCGCGCAGCCGGCGCATGACCTCGAGCCCGTCGATGCCCGGCAACATCAGATCGAGCACGACGAGGTCGGGGCGCTGACTGGAGGCGGCCTGCAGCGCACCGGGGCCGTCGGCGGCAACCCGAGTGCGATAACCGGCGCGTTCGAGATACCGCGCGAGCACCTCGCCGATCGTCGGCTCGTCGTCGACGACCAGTACCGAGCCGCGAGCGTGTTCGTCCATGGCCCCGAGTGTGGCAGCGATCACGGTGCCGGCCCGATCCTCTCGCTCCAGTTCACCCGCTGTTCAGAACCAGGCGCGGGCGCGCGCCCACATCCACCCGGACCGCCGGTACGCTGACGCACCGATGATGAGCGCGACGCTGGCTCCCGACGACATCGTCGCCACCCACGCCCAGGGGGCCGCCAACCTCCGTGAGCCGCTGCTGGTGATCGAGCCGCTGATCGAGTTCCTGCACGCGGCCGGTCTGCCGGCGCCCGCCGATCTCGCCGCCGCGCCGATCGGCGCGGGCCATTCCAACGTCACCTTCGGACTGTCGACCGGCGCCGTGCTGCGCCGGCCGCCGCGGGGGCCGCTGCCACCCAGCGCGCACGACGTGCTGCGCGAGTCGCGTCTGCTGGCGGCCCTGGACCCGACCCCGGTCCGAGCCCCGCGGGTGCTGGCGTGTGTGAGGACCCGAGCGTGATCGGCGCGCCGTTCTACGTCATGGAGCGGATCGTGGGGAACGTGATCACCGACTCACTCCCCGAGCGGCTCGACACCCCGCGCCAGCGCACCCAGATCGCCCACGAGCTCCTCGACGCGCTGGTGGAGCTGCACGCGGTCGACTGGACGACGCTGGGACTCGAGGGGTTCGGCAAGCCGAACGGCTATCTGGAGCGTCAGCTGCGTCGCTTCAGCGGCCTGTGGGAGCACAACCGCACGCGTGAGCTGGCCGATGTGGGGCGGATCGGCGCCTGGCTGCGGGCGAACCTCCCCGCTTCCGGGCCGGCGACGATCGTTCATGGCGACTACCGGCTGGGAAACCTGATGCTCGCGCCGACCGCTCCGGCGCGGGTGATCGCGATCTTCGACTGGGAGCTGGCGACGATCGGCGATCCCCTGGCCGACCTCGGTTACCTGATGGTCCACTGGCCCCAACCCGGCGATCCAAGCACTCGCTTCAGCCTGCAGGGCGTGACGCAGCTGCCCGGATTCCCCACCCGGGAGCAGCTGCTCGCGCGCTACGAGGAGCGCTCGGGGTGTTCGATGCGCGCGCTGAACTGGTACGTGACCCTCGCGCTGTGGAAAGCGCTCGTGTTCATGGAGGGCAACTCCAGGCGGGCGATCGAGGGGTCGACCGACGACCCCTACCTGAAGTCCTTCGGTGATGGTGACGGGGTCGCCGAGCTGGCCACGCGCGCGCTCGAGGTCATCCGCCATGGGTTCTGAGACGTGGCGATCGCCATCGCTCCGGTCGGCGCGGGCGGGGATCAGATCAGCGCCGGGACGGAGCGCGCTCTTGGCCCTGCTGAGCGCAGTCGCGATCTGCGGTTGTGGCGGCACATCGCTCTCCACGGCCCAGCTGCGGCGACAGGCGACCAGGATCTGCGCCGCTGCGCGCGTACGAACGGTGCGGATTCCCACTCCGGTCAACCCCGCGGGAGGAGCGGCGTTCCTGGCGGGGGGAACCGCGGTCCTCTCGCCCGAGCTGGCGGCCCTGCGCCGGCTGACCCCGACGGGTGACCCGGCCCGCACCTACATGCGCACCATCGATGCCTTCTCCCAGATGCTCGCCGAGCTGCACGCGGGGGTCATCGGTCTCCATCGCGGCAGCGATCCCGTGATCGTGATCAAGACGCTCCAGGCGCATCTGGCGCCGCTGGAATCCGTGCAGCAGCGGGGCTGGGAAGCGCTCGGGATCCCCGCGTGCGTGAACCAATAGCGTGGGATCCCCCACCAGGGCCCATCCCGCGGGATAGGCCCTCAACCAGAGGCGACCGGCACGATGTCGGCCAAAGTCGATCGGCACCACGCCCTAACCGGCGGCGATCAGCACCACTCCCGCCAGCGCGGCCGCGATCCCCAGCTCCTGGACGCGACGCACCCGCTCGCCGAGCAGCACCCGCGCAAGCAGCACGGTGGCCAGCGGATACAGCGAGGCGGCCACCGCGACGACGCTCAGCAGCCCGTGCCGGCTCGCGAGCGCGTAGAGCCCGTTGGCCGACAGGTCCAGCACCCCGATCGCCAGCAGCGCCAGCAGCGCCCTTGGGCCGCCAGCGCGGTTCGCCGGGGAACGGGCATGGCGCAGGCCCGCCGCCGCCACCACGACCAGCACCACGATCCCCGCCGCTCGGGAGGCGAACAGCGCCCACAGCACGTCGGTGCGGGCGCTGATCCTCAGTCCCACGAAGAAGCTGCCGAAGCCGAGCGCCGCCACCAGCGCCAGCGCCACGCTGGCGCGCACGGCGCCGGCGTCGCCGCCATCGGCGGCCGGCTCACGGCTGACGAGCACAACGCCCGCAAGCGCCGTGAGGATACCCACCAGCTGCAGCGCCGCCGGTCGCTCGCCGCCCGCGATGCCGACGATCACCGGCACCGCGACGCCGGTGGCGGAGATCGGCGCGACGATGCTCATGGTTCCGATCGCCAGGGCCCGGTAGAACGCGGTCAGGGCCACGATTCCGGCCACCCCGGCACCGGCCGCGGGCGCCAGTACCGCCAGCCCCGGCGGCCCGACCCCGCGTGCGGCGATCAGCCCGCACAGCCCGACCAGCCCGACGCTCTGGCTGACCAGCATCACACGCAGCAAGGGCGCGCGGCGCGCCTGCACGCCGCCGATGAAGTCCGAGCACCCCCAGCACAGCGAGGAGCTCAGGGCGAGAACGAGCGCGAGCATCGCAGTGATGCTCGCACGCCGTGGCGGGCCGACACCGAGGCACCGCGCCCACCGTCACCCCCCGGGGCTACTCGGGGTCGAGCTCCACGGACTCGATCTTCGGCGGGTCCAGGGGCCGGTCGTTAGCGCCCGTGGGCAGGGCTTCGATCGCGTCGACCGTGTCCATGCCCGCAGTGACGCGCCCGAACACCGTGTGCTTGCGGTTCAGCCACGGCGCGCTCTCCTTGGTGACGATGAAGAACTGCGAGCCGTTGGTGTTGGGCCCCGAGTTGGCCATCGCCAGGGCTCCCCGCACGACCTGGTTGACGTTGATCTCGTCGTCGAACTTGTAGCCGGGACCCCCCGTCCCCTTCCCCTGCGGGCAACCGCCCTGGATCATGAAGTCGGTGATCACCCGGTGGAAGATGATCCCGTCGTAGAAGCCCTCGCCCGCGAGTTTGCGGAAGTTGGCCACCGTCTTGGGCGCGTCGTCGTCGAAGAACTCGAGCGCGATCGTCCCCCGGGTCGTGTTCATATTGGCTGTGGACATATCGCTACACCCTAGCGAGACTCGCTCGCCCTACTGGCGCGCGAGCTCGAGCTCGAGCTCGTGGCCCCGGATCTGAGTCCCGCTGACGCATTCCACGACGCGTTGCGCCTCGCGGGCGGGAACCTCCACGAAGGCGAACCGCTCCAGCACACGCACCTTGCGCACGGCCTCGCCGTCCAGTCCGGTCGCGGCGGTGATGGCCTGGATGATGTCCGATGGCTCGAGACCCGCCGCGCGTCCCCCCGACACGATCACCATCCGAGCCGGGGCGTCCCCGTTGGAGGACAGGCGCGGCTTGGAGTGCCGGCGCGGCGGAGCCTTGACCGGCGTCGGCGCGACCCGGGCATCCTCGACCCACGGCGACAGCTTGACCCCGGCGTGGCGCTCGATGGCCTCGATGTCACGCTGCTGGCGGGGCTCGAAGAAGGTGATCGCGCGCCCGCTGCGCCCGACCCGCCCGGTCCGTCCGATCCGGTGGACATACGCGTCGGGGGAGGTGGGAACGTCGAAGTTGATCACGTGCGAGACGCCGGAGATGTCGAGTCCCCGCGCCGCGACATCGGTCGCCACCAGCAGCGGCAGGCGCCCATCCTTGAACGAGATCATCACGCCGTCGCGGGAGCCCTGGCTCATGTCCCCGTGCAGCGCCTTGACGTTCAGGCCGCGGTCGCGGAGCGTTCGGTCGAGCTGATCGCAGCGGATCTTGGTGCGCACGAACACGAGCGCTTGCTCGGGGCGCTCGCAGCGCAGGACCTCGACGAGGCGATCGGGCTTCTCGCGCTGGTTGACCTCGAGCGCGAACTGCTCCACCGTGTCCACGGTCAGCGTCGCCGACTGCACCTTGATCGTCACCGGGTGATACAGGTACTGATCGGCCAGCCGCCTGATCTCCGGCGGCATCGTGGCCGAGAAGAGAGCCGTCTGACGACTCGAGGGGGTCAGCGAAAGGATCCGCTCCACGTCCTCCAGGAACCCGAGGTCGAGCATCTCGTCGGCCTCGTCGAGGACCACGAAGCGGCAGGCGTGGAGCATCAGCGAGTGGCGCGAGATCAGGTCCTTGACGCGCCCCACGGTGCCGACCACGACCTGGCCGCCGGCGCGCAGCTGCGCCTGTTGGGTTCGGATCGGCGCGCCGCCGAAGACCGCGACCACGTCCACCCCCTTGCGCTTGCCGAACGCGCGCAGCGCCTGCGTGACCTGGATGCAGAGCTCACGCGTGGGGGTCAGCACGAGCGCCTGGACCTCACGCTCCTCCGGGTCGACGTACTGGAGCAGCGGCAGGCCGAACGCCGCCGTCTTGCCCGAGCCGGTCTGGGCCTGGCCGATCACGTCCGAGCCCTCCAGCAGCGGCGGCATCGCCTGCTCCTGGATCGGGGTCGGCGCCTCATAGCCCATGTCGTGGGTCGCCCCGAGAATGTCGGGAGCGAGACCGAGGTCGCTGAAGTTGGGCATCGCCCGTGCACGATAGGGGATCGAGAGTTGAACGCCACGTTCGTGGCGGTGGTGAACACGGCCCACCGGTCGCTCGACGGACGCGAGCTACGGGCATCCGGCCGCCGTGTCCGCGCTCGCGCCGGCGAGCGCGCCGCCGGGACAGTCCGCGCTGCTCACCCGTCGACGCGGGTTCTGGATCCCCAGGAGGGACAGGAGCCCGCCCAGCGCGGCGAGTCCCGCCCCGATCCCGATCCCGATTCGGAACGCGTGCACGGACGCGTCGAGCAGCGCTGCCCGGAGCTTCGCCCGTTGCGCGCCCGCCACGCCGGAGACATCGATCACGAGCGGCCGCGTCCGGGCCCGGATGATGACGGCGTGGGCCTGCGGACCGAGGGCGCCCCCCGCCACGTCGCGTCCGAGCCGGTCCGCGAAGCTCCCCGACACCACCGCCCCGATCGCGGCGATGGCCAGCAGGCCGGCGACCCGCGCGACCGCGTTGTTGACGCCGCTGGCCAGGCCCGAGTGCCCGGGCTCGACCGAGCCCAGGACGGTGGCGGTCAGCGGCGCGATGGTCGCGGCCATCCCGAGCCCGAACACCGCCAACCCCGGCAGGATCGTGCCGGCGTAATCGGCGCTGGCTCCGGTCCTGACCAGGACCAGCAGGCCGGCCCCCGCGACCAGCGGCCCACCGGTCATGAACGCTCGCGGACCGACCCGGTCCGCGAGGGCACCGAAGCGCTTGGAGAGCAGGAAGATGAGGATGGTGATCGGCAGCAGCGCGAGGCCCGCCTGCACGGGGGTATAGCCGCCGACCTGCTGGATGAACACCACCAGGAAGAAGGTCGCGGACCCCAGGCCGGCGTACAGCATCAGCGTGGTCAGATTGCCGATGGTGAAGTTGCGCACCGCGAACAGATGCAGCGGCAACATCGGCTCACCCACCCGTCGTTCCCAGCCCACGAACCCCGCCAGCAGCGCCAGCCCGGCCAGGAGCGGGGCCATGACCAGAGGGCTGCCCCAGCCGTAGCGGGGTTGCTCGATCAGCGCGAACACCGGCCCCGCGAGACCGACCGCGCAGAGGGCAGCGCCGATGGCGTCGACATGACCCCCCGCGGGCCGATCAGCGGGAAGCTTGCGCAGCAACCAGAGCGTGACCAGCACCGGCACGAGGTTGATGGCGAAGATCCATCGCCACGATGCCGCCTGCACGAGCAGCCCTCCGCCCAGCGGCCCGGCGACCGTGGCCACGCCGGCCCACGCGGTCCAGGTGCCAATCGCGCCGGCGCGCTGCGCCGGCGCGAATGTGTCCATGATCAGGGCGAGCGTGCTGGGCACGAGCAGCGCGCCCGCTACCCCCTGGAGGGCTCGAGCCCCGATCAGCAGGCCGCTGCTGGGAGCCAGCGCACACAGCAGCGAGCAGACCCCGAAGCCGGTCAACCCGATCGCGAACACGCGCCGGCGGCCGAGCAGGTCTCCGAGCCCGCCCCCGACCAGGAGCAGCGAGGACAGCGTCAGCAGATAGGCCTCGACGACCCACTGCTGGTCGGCCAGGCCGCCGTGCAGCCCGGCGCGGATCGCCGGCAGCGCCACGTTGACGATCGTGCCGTCGAGGAAGACGATGCCCGAGCCGATTATGCTCGCGACCAGCGCGACCCGGTTGGTGGCGCGGTCGCCCACGGCGGTCCTAGGGCTCCATCCTCTAACCGAGACCTCGGGCGAACAACACCGAGTTGGGCTCGTAGCCGGCGAAGCTGACGCTGCGCGCCAACGGGAGGCCGGTCTTGACGATCACGCAGTAGGTCCGAGTACGAGCGTGATTGGGCACGCAGGTGCGATACATCCGACCCGCTTCGATCGTGAACGTGCTCAGCACCTGAACGTTCTGGCGGAACTCGGCCGGCGCGCGGTCACCGATCCAGGCCTGCGCTCGCGCGATCGCGTCCTGCATCGATTGCCGGTGGGCGAGCACCGAGGGGCGATGGAGGAGTCCCGCCATCAGCAGCGCGGTGGCGACGCCGGCCACGGCGAATGTTCCGGCGTAGTCGCGGGCCACCACCGTGGGCAGATCCCCCCGGAGCCGGCGCACCAGCGCCGCCAGCGGACGGGACAGCAACACGACGGCGATCAGGTTCAGGAAGCAGGCTGAGAGACCAGATCCGAACACGGTCTGCGCCTCGCCCGAGGACGGGAGCGCATGGCCGACGAGGGCGTCGGCCACCGTCGCCACCGCGAACACCGGCCACAGCCAGGCGCCGCGCCGTCGCCAGCGCATGCGGACGAGCCAGGCTCCCTCCATGGGGCGAAGGGTAACCCGAATCGATGGCCGATCCATGGCCGTCACCCCAGGGTAATCGCTATGGTGGGCTCCCGGTCCAACAGAGAGCAGAGATGTTGATCGATGGGGCTCAGCCCGCGGCGGAGCGTAACCGTTTCGTGTGGAAGAAGGGCGAACTCGAGGTGAACACGCGCGAGGCGGTGGCCGAGCAACTCCTGCTTCGCGACCGCGTATGGCTGCTGCGAGCGATGCTGCTGATGCGCGGGCTCGAGCAGCGCGTGATCAGCCTCTACCGCCAGGGCAAGGTTCCGGGCTCGGTCTACGACGGCTACGGCCAGGAGGCGGTGTCGGCCGGGGCGGCGTTCGCGATGGGACCAGCCGACCGGCTGTGCATCCTCCATCGCGACCTGGCGGCCCACGTGATCCGCGGGGTGACGCCGGTCCGGATCCTCGCCCAATACCTCGGCCGAGACTCGGGCGTGACCAGGGGCCGGGACGGCAACGTCCACTTCGGCGATCGTCGGCTCGGATGCGTCGGCATGGTGTCGATGCTGCCCGACATGATGCTCGTCGCCACCGGGATGGCGTTGGCGTTCAAGCTCCGGGGCGAGCGCCGGTGCGCGCTGACCTGGTTCGGCGACGGTTCGAGCTCGCGCGGGGATTGCCACGAGGCGATGAACTGGGCCGGCGTGCAACGACTGCCGATCATCTTCGTGCTCGAGAACAACCAGTGGGCATACTCGACGCCGCTCGAGAAGCAGTTCGCCGTCGATCCTGTGCGGCGCGCGGCCACCTATGGCTTCCCGGGCGTCACGGTCGACGGGAACGACGTCGAGGCGGTGTTCGAGGCGGCACGGGTGGCCCGGGAGCGAGCGCTGGCCGGCGAGGGTCCGACGCTGATCGAGGCGGTCACGATGCGGATGCACGGACACGCCGCCCACGACGACATGAAGTACGTGCCCTCCGAGCAGGTGCGGCTATGGCAGGGTCGCGACCCGATCGACCGCCTCGAGTCACGGCTGCGAGCCGACGGCGTGGATGTCGAGACGGTGCGCGCCTCGGTGACCGAGGAGATCGACGCGGCGGCGCGGGAGGCGCTCGCCGCCCCGATGCCCGACCCGTCCACCGCTGCCGAGCGCGTGTTCTGCGACGGGGAGGCCGAGCCGCTCGGCGACGGCCAGGCGCCGTGGAGCGCATACGCCGACGCCGATCGGGTGGACTGATACCCACCCTCGCCCGTCTGGCCGCAGCCTGATGTCCACCGCGGCGACCTCCCTCCCCCCGACCTGATGCCCACCCTCACCTATCTACAGGCCATCTCCGCCGCCCTCAGAGACGAGATGCGCGCGGACGAACGAGTGTTCGTCATGGGCGAGGACGTGGGGGTGTTCGGGGGGGCGTTCAAGATCACCGACGGGTTCGTCGAGGAGTTCGGCCCGAGCCGGGTGATGGACACCCCGCTGGCCGAGGCGGGGATCATCGGTACCGCGATCGGCGCCGCCGTGGTCGGCCTGCGTCCCGTGTGTGAGATGCAGTTCGCCGACTTCATCGCCTGTGGCTTCGATCAGCTCGTCAACGTGGCCGCGAAGATGCACTACCGCCAGGGTCTGGCGGTGCCGATCACCGTTCGCCTGCCGTCGGGCGGCGGCTTCTCCGGCGGTCCGTTCCACTCCCAGAATCCGGAGGCGTGGTTCATGCAGGCGCCGGGGATCAAGGTGCTCGCGCCGTCCACGGCGGAGGATGCCAAGGGGCTCCTGCACGCCGCCATCCGCGACCCCAATCCCGTCTGCTTCATGGAGCACAAGCAC
The DNA here is from genome assembly GCA_050999075.1 of Solirubrobacteraceae bacterium. Classification (GTDB taxonomy): domain Bacteria; phylum Actinomycetota; class Thermoleophilia; order Solirubrobacterales; family Solirubrobacteraceae; genus Palsa-465. Next base: position 14,020 of record JBPCPO010000062.1, on the reverse strand, counting down.
CTGTACCGGCGCATCGAGGGCGAGGTGCCCGAAGGCGTGTTCGAGACGCCGATGACCGCTCGGATAGCCCGTCCGGGGGATGATCTGGTCGTGATCGCCTACGGGGCCATGGTCCATGTCGCGCTCGAGGCCACCGATGACCTCGACGGGGCGTCGGTGGAGGTCCTCGACCTGCGTTCGCTCGTGCCCCTCGACGCGGATGCGATCCTGGCCTCCGTCGCCCGCTGCTCCAAGGTCGTGATCGTCGACGAGGCCAACGCCACCTGCGCGGCCGGAGCCCAGGTCGCCGCCCTGATCGCGGAGTACGGCTTCGAGGATCTCGACGGCCCCATCGTCCGCGTCGCCACCCCGGATGTGCCGATCCCGTTCTCGCCACCGCTCGAGCAGGCCGTGCTGCCGAGCGTCGAGCGGGTGAGGACAGCGTGCCGTGAGCTCCTCGCGTACTGAGGTCCTGATCGACGTCACGATGCCCCAGATGGGGGTGTCGGTCGCGGAGGGCACGGTGGTCGCGTGGCGGGTGCAGGCCGGCGAGCGCATCGAGGCCGAGCAGACGATCTGTGAGATCTCGACCGACAAGATCGACACCGAGATCCCCGCCCCGATCAGCGGAGTGCTGGCGGAGATCCTCGCCGCGCCGGAGACCACCGTGGCGGTCGGGGGAGTGCTGGCGCGGATCGCTCCTGATGCGGAGGGCGTGGCAGCTGTAGTAACGGACGGCGCCGCAGCCGAAGTGACGCTGCCCGCACCGCCCACCGACGGCGCCGCCGCTGAGATGACCCGCGTGGCCACCCCCGCCTCACGCCACCGCTACTCCCCGGTGGTCCAGCGGATCGCCGCCGAGCATGGAGTCGACCTGGACACGGTGCCGGGGACCGGACGCGGCGGCCGGGTCCGCAAGCAGGACCTGCTCGCGCTGGTGTCGATGGCGCCCGTAACGTCGCCTCGGGTGGACGGCGAGCGCGTCCCCGAGCCAGGGCCGCCAGGCGGGCCGAGCACGGACGGGCAGCTCTCGCGCATCCGCCGGCAGATCGGCGAGCGCATGAAGCACTCGCTGCACACCGCGGCCCACTGCACCAGCTGGATCGAGGTCGACATGGGGAGAGTCGAGGCCGCCCGCGCGCTCGCGGGACTGACGGCGCTGCCGTTCGTCGCCGCCGCGTCGGTGGCGGCGCTGCGCGAGCATCCGGCCCTGAACGCGTGGCTCGAGGGGGAGCAGGGTGAGCAGTACACGCGCCACGGCGAGGTGAGCCTGGGCATCGCCGTATCGCTCGATCAGGACGGCTTGGTCGTACCGGTGATCCACCAGGCGCACGAGCTCTCGGTCCAGGGTCTCGGGGCCCGGATCAAGGACCTCGCGCGGCGGGCGCGAGCCCGCGAGCTGATCCCCGAGGAGGTGAGCGGGGCCACGTTCACGATCACCAATCCCGGCGGGTACGGCACGATCATGGCGACGCCGATCATCAACCAGCCCCAGGTGGCGATCCTCGACTTCGAGGCCGTGGTCAAGCGCCCCGTGGTGATCACGTCCCGGGACGGTGAGGACCTGATCGCGATCCGTCCGGTCACCATTCTCGGCCTGAGCTGGGATCACCGCGCCCTCGATGGCGCCCAGGCGGCTCAGTTCCTCGCCGCCGTCAAACGGCACCTGGAGGAATGGCCCGGAGCGTAGTCTGGGCTGGATGGAGATCAGCGCCGCCGAGCTCTGGGTCTGTCACCTGGGCACGATGGAGTACGGCGAAGCGCTCGCGCTCCAGGAGCGGATCCGGGGGGCACGTCAGCGGGAGCTGCTCCCTGACGTGCTGCTGACGCTCGAGCACCCGCCGGTCTACACGCGGGGGCGCCGCTCGGGCTCCGGTGAGCTCCCGATGGGCGAGGACTGGTACTCGAGCCAGGGCATCGACGTCGTGAGCACCGACCGCGGCGGCAGGGTCACCTATCACGGTCCCGGCCAGCTCGTGGGGTACCCGATCGTTGCCGTCGCGGACGTGCTGGCCTACGTGCGCCTGCTCGAGCACGTGCTGGTCGCCGCCCTGGGTGAAGAGGGCATCTGCGCGCACGCTCGTGTCCACGACGGTCCGGACTTCACCGGCGTCTGGGTCGGCGAGCGCAAGATCGCGTCGATCGGCGTCCACGTCGCGCGTGGCGTGACCACCCATGGGTTCGCCCTCAACGTCGAGAACGACCTGCAGCCATTCGCCTGGATCGTGCCCTGCGGGCTCGAGGGCGTCCAGATGACCTCTATGGTCAAGGAAACGGCCAGGTCGGCGGGATCGATGACCGGCGTTCGCGGTCGCGTGGCGCGGCACCTTGCGCAGGCCCTGGGGCGCAGCCAGCGGCTCATCGACCTGGCGGCGCTCGAGGCGATCGCCGCCGACAGGGCGGTACGCGCGTGATGGCGCGGCAGGCGGTCGCCGCCGACGCAGCGTTACGCGCGTGATGGCGCGGCGCTTCGGTGCCACCGGTGACCCCGAAGCGCCGGCGCACGCGGCGCCGGCGCACGCCCGAGCCGCTACGCCCGCAGAACCGCGACCATCGTGGCCGCCACCGTCTCGGCCTGGCGCACGATCTGTCTCCAGGTCAGGCGCAAGGGACGCCACCGGGCGAGCGTGAGTCGCAGGTCGCGCTGCTTGTCGCGCTCGAAGGCCTGCCGCGTACGGTGAACGGCGTGGCCGTCGGTCTCGACCACCACCCGTTGTGCCCGCCAGGCGAAGTCGACGCGCAGCGCGGGACCTCCGTCCGGGAGGACAATCCAGGCGTTGACCTCGGGCAGCGGCAGGCCCGCAGTCACGCACAGAGCGAGAAAGCGCTCCTCGAGCTCGCTCCAGGTCACAGTGGCGCCGGGGTAGTGCTCGTCGAGCACCGCACGCACGAGCGAGCTGCACGGCCGAGCCGAGTTGCGCGCGAGCTGGTTCTGGAGTGCTCGCAGGTCGAAACGCTCGAGGATCTCCGCTTGGTCGAACGCGCGCTCCAGGCCGCGCCGATCGATGACCTCGGCGAGGTCGAGCTGCGGGCGGGCGAAGGTCGTGCAGGGGATGTTCCGCGCCCGCATCGTGTCGGTGGGTTCCAGCGTGGTCGAGCGGTGGATGTCGATGCCGGGACGCTCACGTCGTGAGCGGCTCGGAACGGTGACGTCGATCCGGGATGCTCCCCTGGGTCTGAGCTCGAGCAGGGCCGCTGCAGACCGGTGCGACAGCACTGCTCCGGGACCGCAGGCGAGCACGGCCGCGAGCCAGCGCCCTTCGCGGGTCAGCAGCTCCGGCGGGACCAGCGCGTAGACGCCGCGGTGGACGCGGTGCAGGCGTCCGCTGGCCGCACGCTGGTGCACCGCGTCGTCGTTCAGGCCAAGACCGCGGAGCTGCTCGAGCCCGAACACCGCGTGCTGCTGGCTCGCCAAGGCCGCGAGGGCGACGTCGATCGGAGGCGGGTTGAGAAACCCGCCACATGTTCCGGTCTTTCGCCCAGCCTCTGACACGGCCCTGATGGTGCCGGGAAAGATGTGACCTGTGGGGCACGCCGTGTGGCAACTTCGAACGGCGATCGCGGCGCGGTAGCCTTGGACCCTGATGATTCCGCGCGAGCACGCCACCCGGTCGCGGGCCAACCCCGGCGGCGTCGTCGACATCCTCACGGTGCTCGGTCCGGACGTCGTGTCCCACCGGGCGCGCAAGCCGCCGTGGTTCAAGGTGCCCGCCCCTGGTGGCCCCCGCTACCGGGAGCTGCGGGAGCTGATCGAATCCGAGCACCTGCACACCGTCTGCCAGGAGGCGGCGTGCCCGAACATCGGCGAGTGCTGGCAGCGCGGGACGGCGACGTTCATGATCCTCGGCGACACCTGCACGCGGCGCTGCGGCTTCTGCAACGTCAAGACCGGAAAGCCGACCTGGAACGACCCGCTGGAGGCCGTCAGGGTCGCGCGCAGCGTCGCGCGGATGGGGCTGCGCCACGCGGTGATCACCAGCGTCGATCGCGACGACCTGCCCGACTACGGCGCCTCGGCCTTCGTCGAGGTGATCCGCCAGATCCGCCGTCAGGCGCCCGGCTGCAAGGTCGAGGTGCTGACCCCGGACTTTCGCGGCGCCGAGATGCCACTGGCCAAGATCATCGCGCAGCGCCCTGATGTCTTCAACCACAACGTCGAGGTCGTGCCCCGGCTCTACCCGGTGGCGCGCCGCGGATCGCGCTTTGAGCGTTCCTGCCGGGTGCTGGCCAACGCCAAGGAGCTCGGCGGCGACGGGGTGGTCACGAAATCGGGGCTGATGGTGGGGCTGGGGGAGTCATTCGACGAGCTCGTGGAGACGCTGGGCGCCCTGCGCGAGCACCACGTCCAGGTGCTGACCGTCGGGCAGTACCTCAGGCCGACCGAACGCCACCTCCCGATCGTGCGCTACTGGCATCCGGACGAGTTCGCGGCGCTCGAGCGAGCCGCCTATGCGCTCGGCTTCGAGCACGTCGCCGCCGGTCCGCTGGTTCGCTCCAGCTACCACGCCGACCAGCACGTGCCCGGAGACCTTCCGCGGGACCTTCCGGGGGGCCGGTCGCTGACGGGAGAACCGACCCGATGAGACGGCGGAGGCTTGTCGGTGTCCTGACCCCGCTGCTGTCCGGCGTCCTGGTCTGGCTGCTCGTCGGAGCCGCCCCCGCGTTGGCTCGCGGAGGCGGGGGCAGCGCCGGCTTTGGCGGCGGCTTCGGACGCGGCGGCGGCTTCGGGGGGAGCGGCGGACGGGGGCTCGGAGGAGCCTTTGGGCACGGCCACTTCTTCTTTCTCCCGATCGGAGGCGGGGGCGGGAGCGCGATTCTGGTCCTGATCGTGATCGCCGTGCTCCTCCTGTACGTGCTGCCCCGCCTGATGACGTGGTGGCGCGGACAGCAGAGCTCCGGCAACGCCGCGCGCCGCCAGGTAGCGCAGCGGGAGCGCAAGGTCGAGCTCGCGGCCGCGGAGGCCGCCGAGGACGATCCCGCGTTTGCGCCGGAGGCGGTCCGCTCCCGCGCCGCCAAGCTGTTCCTGGACGTCCAGGCGGCGTGGGACGCCGGCGACCGAGCGCGGCTGCGAGAGCTCGTGGCCCCCGCGCTGCTGGCCGAATGGCAGCGCCGACTGGACGACTTCGAGCGCAGGGGCTGGCGCAACCGCGTCCAACCGGTCGGAGACCCGAGGGTCGAGTACGTCGGCCTGCACAACAGCGCCAACGGTCGCGGCGCGCAGGTGGTCGTCCGGATCGAGGCCAAGCTGCGTGACTACGTCGAGGACGCCTACGGGCAGCGCATCCGACGCGCCGACAGCGCCTCGGACATGAGTCGGGTACGCGAGTTCTGGACTCTGGGAAAGCGGCCCGGGGCCCACCGCGCCAGCGATGCGGTCACTCCGGGAGCGGACTGGATCCTGCTGTCGATCGAGCAGGGGGCCGAAGGTCAGCACGAGCTCGAAGAGGAGCTCGTCGCCAGCCCGTGGTCCGACGATCGGGCCATGCACGACGAGGCGCTGGTCGAGGGCGCCGTCGCGGAAGCGGTACCCGAGGGAACGAACATCGCCGAGCTGGCGGATCTCGACTTCCAGGGCGACGCCCGGGCCGCGGCGCTCGACCTCAGTCTCGCCGATGGCCGCTTTGCGCCCGACGTGCTCGAGGTGGCCGCTCGGCGTGCCGTCGCGGCCTGGGCGCAGGCCGTTGACGGGGAGGACGGCACACTGCTCGCGTTGGCCAGTCCGCAGGCCGCACATCAGCTGCTGCACCCCAGCGACCGCAGCGAACGGACACGGTTGGTCGTGCGTGGCCTGCGGATCAACCAGATCCGCATCGAGCGGCTGGACGCCGCGGTCAAGCCGCCCACGATGACGCTCGAGGTGCGACTCACGGGACGCCGCTACATCGAGGATCGCGATACGACCGCGGTGGTTGCGGGCAGCCAGTCGCACGCGACGAGCTTCACCGAGCGCTGGACATTGGCGCTGGACGGGGCAGCGGGGCAGCCGTGGCAGATCATCGCGGTCGACGCGCCCGTCGGTTTGACCTAGAGAGGGCCGCGGAGGCGGCGGACCTGCGCCCCCGACAAGGGCCCGGACATCCCCGAGCACCATAAGGTTCCGCACCGTGATCCCGATCAAGGACAACATCCCCTCGGGTCACTTCCCGCTCGTGACGGTCGCGTTGATCGGGCTCACATTCATCGCCTACCTCCTGTCGATCCGACACGGCGGGTTGTTGATCAGTGGACCGGACCAGCACACGGTCCTGAGATACGGAGCGATCCCGTTCGAGCTCACCCATCCCGGGCGACACTGCGATCTGATCCGCACGCTCGGACACGCTGTGGTCGCCTGTCAGGGACAGGCGGGCGCGGCTGGTCGGCCCTCGCCGCGGCCGCCGACCCTGCTGACGGTCTTCACATCGATGTTCATGCACGGCTCGATCGTCCACCTCGTCGCGAGCCTGCTGTTCCTGTGGATCTTCGGCAACAACGTCGAGGCCTCCATGGGTTCGGTCAAGTTCCTCGCCTTCTACATCGCCGGCGGTCTGGCGGCGCTGGTGCTGCAGGTGGTCCTCGCGCCGGGCTCGACAGCGCCGACCATCGGGGCGGCGGGCGCAGTCGCCGCGGTGCTCGGGGGCTACATCGTGCTCCATCCCCATGCTCGCGTGCTGACGCTGGTCCTGATCGTCCTGTTCTTCACCGTGATCGAGGTCCCCGCGGTCGTGATGCTGGGTCTGTGGTTTGCCCTCCAGGCGCTGTTTGTCGCCGCGGGCTTGACGAACCCGACGGGGGGAGGCGCTGTCAGCTACCTGGCCGACGTCGGGAGCTTCGTGTTCGGCCTGATCGCGATCCGTCTGCTCGCGACCCGGCGCCGACAGATCCCTTCGCAGCACGCGGTGGGCTGATCGTATGCGTGCCGTGGTGTTCACGGTCTCGCTGTTGTTCATCGCGCTGCTTGGCGTGATGACGGTGAGGGACTTCGTGCGCAACGGCGTGACCGGCCTGGGCGTGGTCTCGACCGCGATCGTGGTCCTGTTCGCCATCGGCATCGTCGGGGCGTTAAGGCATCCTCCCGACGAATGACCGATCTCACAGTCCTGCGGGAGGCTCGGGCGGGCCGCGCGCGCCGGGAGGCCCTGGCGCGACGCGCACGGCGCAGACGTCGCGTGCTGCGCGCCGGACTGGGCGCCGTCGCCGGGTTGCTTGCGCTGCTCGTGTTGATGGCGTCCGGTGCCTCTGGCCCCGCCGCGCACACCGCGCCAGGGCGGTCGGCGCCCAGCGCGCCGGGGCGGTCGGCGGGCAGCAATCTGGCCGGCGGCGCGCGGACCGCCGCGGCTACGGTGTCGAGACCGCCGCCGCGCAGCGGCTATGGCGTCGCGCTCGCGCCCCAGCCGCTCCACATCAAGCTCGCGCTCCCGGTCACCAGCGCACTGCTGTTCGACGTGGACAGCGGTCGCGTGCTGTGGGAACGAGCGTCCCAGCGCCTGCTACCGATCGCCAGCCTGACCAAGATGATGACCGCGCTCGTGGTCGTCGCCCATGCCCGGCGGGAGGCGCGGGTCCTGATCACCCGTACCGCGGTGGACTTCTCCGGCTCGGGAGTGGGGCTGCTCCCGCTCGGCCGAGCCGTGCCGCTCGAGACGCTGCTGTACGGGTTGATGCTTCCCTCCGGTAACGACGCCGCGATCGCGCTCTCGCAACACGTTGCCGGCACCCAAGGCACGTTCATCGCGATGATGAACGCCCGCGCTCGCGCGATGGGGCTGCGATGCACCCATTTCACCACCGTGTCGGGAATCGTCGATCAGGGCAACCATTCGTGCGCCGGCGACCTGGCGATCATCGCCCACGCCGTGCTCGAGCAGCCGCTGCTGGCACGCATCGTCGGGACTCGCAGCGCGGTGCTGCCGTTTCCGATCAAGGGCGGCAAGCTGTACCTGTACAACAACAATCCGCTGCTCAGGCTCGGCTATCCCGGTGCCGACGGCGTCAAGACCGGCTATACGACCGCCGCGGGCCCGTGCCTGGTCGCCACCGCGCGGCGCGGGCGCAGGTGGCTGGGCGTGGTGCTGTTGCACTCAGCCAACCCGTCCGACCAGGCCCAGGCCCTGCTCGGCGCCGGCTTCGGAGCGCCGCGCGAATGAGCGAGCTGACGTCCGGCACCAGCCCCGAGGAGTTCAGCGCCGAGTCCGGCTCTGGGTCCGCTCCGCAAGCGGACCGCGACCGCGACCGCGAGCGCGAGCGCGTGAGGGTTGTGTGTCGTGAGGTCCTCGCGCGCAACTGGCGTGGGGGAATGCAGGGCGAGCGCACGTACGGCTACACCGCCCCGAGCCCCGGCCGCTATCCGTGGCAGTGGTACTGGGACTCCTGCTTCGCGGCCATCGTCTGGCGCCGATTTGACCGTGACCGTGCCCGTGCCGAGCTCTCGAGCCTGCTCGCCGCGGCGACTCCCGACGGCTTCATCGGTCACACGATCTTCTGGGCGCAGCCGGTCGATCGCGCACGACGACTGTTCTACAACGTGCAGTCGCGCTCGGACTTCATGACGAGCACGATTCAGCCGCCCCTGCTCGCCTGGGCGTGGCGGATCGCCGTCGGCGACCCTCGCGAGGTACCAGCTATCGCGGCCCATCATGATCGGGTGCAGTACGACCGGGACCTCGACGGCGACGGCCTGATCTGGATCCTGCAGCCCGACGAGTCGGGACTGGACGCCTCCCCGAAGTTCGACGCCGTATGGGGGTGGCGTGCCCATGGCCTGCCCACGTTTCCGCTGCTGGTCGCGCGCAATCGCCGGTACGACTTCGATATTCGCCGGATACAGGCCGCCGGCGGCCCGGTGGTCTGCGATGTGATGACGAACGTCCTGAACAACCTCTCGCGGCTCGCGCTGGGGCGCGTGTCGATCACGAGCGTGCTGATCGACCGCTGCTACGACGAGCGGACCGGACTGTTCAATCAACTTGTCCGCGGATCCCGAGCCCCCACACCCAATCGCGCACCCGAGGTGGTGACGTGGTCAGCGCTCTCGCCGCTGGCGCTCCCCGACCTCCCCGAGGCGATCGGCCGGCGCCTGGTCGAGGAGCATCTGCTCGATCCGGCGCAGTTCTGGTTGCCGGTGGCGCCGCCTTCGGTGTCGGTCGCCGAGCCATCGTTCTCGACCAACGACCGGTTCATGTTCCTACGCCGCTACTGGCGCGGGCCGACGTGGATCAATGCCGCTTGGCTGTTGTGGCTCGGCCTTCTCAGGCTCGGCTACCGCGCGCAGGCCCGGGAGCTGGAGAACGGCATCATCCGAGCGGTCGCGGGAGCCGGCCTGCGCGAGTACTACGACCCCACCACCGGCGAGGGTATGGGCGCGCGGAACTTCTCTTGGTCTGCCCTGGCTATTGAGCTCGCCGCTCCAGACCCGGACGCCGCTCGAAGCCATCTTTAGGTTTAGGGTGCGCGTGCCCGTAGTCTAGGGCCCCACCGTTCACGCGTGGGGACGTTCGTGCGGGCGCACCCATACCTCCTCGATCAAAATCACCACCATCGACAGGATCGGGACGGCCAGGACCAGACCGAGAAAGCCGAACACCTCGCCGACGGCTACGACGCCGAAGGCGATGACGGCTGGGTGCAGATGTACGGCTCGTGACATCACAATCGGCCCGATGAAGTTCGCTTCGATTTGATGAACCGCGATGTAGATCACGAGCACCGCGATCGCCGTGCCGGGCGAGATCGTGAGCGCAAAGGCGACCGGCGGAATGCCGCTGAGCAGGGCACCAAAGTAGGGAACGACCTCGGCAAGGGCGCTGAACACGGCAAAGAACAGCGCGAACTGCAACCCGACCAGCAGCTGCAGAGCGAGATAGAGCAGAACCCCGACGATCGCCATCGCGATGACGAGCCCTCGCAGCCAGCCGAGCCACGCGGCGCGCAGGCGCAGCAGCACGCGCATCACCTCCGGACGCCGGCGGGGCGCGAACATGCGCAACGCCGCGTCGACCAGCGGCTGTGGCCGGGCGGCGATGTAGTAGGCCGTGATGATGGCGATCACGAGCCCGCCCACCACGGTCGCCGCGCCGACGCCGATCGACGCGACGGGCCCGAGCAGCCGTGCTGGGTCCGCAGCGTAGGTCGCCGCATACTGCTGAAGCTGGCTGGCGACGTGGCCGGGTCGAGCCCCGGTGAGATGACTGGCCTTGATCTCGATCACGTGCACGAGACCGGGCGCGGCGGTGATCAACGTCCCCACTTGGCTTACCAGGGTCGGGACCAGCAGCGCGAGCAGGGCCCCCACCGCTGCGATCCCGAGGACCAACCCGATCAGGGCGCCTCCGGCCCGCGGCACCCCGTGGCGCGCTAGCACCGTTCCACACCGAGTCAGCGGAAGACTGAGGATGATGGTGATGAGCACAGCCAACAGCAGCGTCACGAGCTGCTGGACGAGCAGCCCGAGCACGATCAGCATCGCTGCGAGGACAATCGCGCCGTAGACCGCGCGTTGGGCGCGGACTCGCTCCCGCGTGCGCTGGGCGCCGGCGCCCCCCGGCGCACGTTGGCTCCGGGGGTGCTGCGGGGGGGCCGAGCCCTGAGACGGTGGCCGTTCTTCTCCCATCGCGTTCAGGCGCCGTCCAGCGGCGCCGCGTGGACCGAGCGGGGCGGACCCTCGTCACGCGCCTCCTGGGGACGGATCCAGAGCTCGTCGACCAAGATCAGGGTGAGCGAGATCAGGGGCACGGACAGGAACAGACCAGGCACGCCCAACAGCCCGCCGGCGATCAGGACGCCGATCGCGATCGTCGCCGGATGCAGGCTGACCGAGCGAGCCATGATGATCGGGAGGACGAGATTCCCCTCGATCTGGTTGACGACGATGTATACGACCGCCACGAGAACGCCCTCGTGAAACGAGTGAGCCAGGCCGTAGACGATCGGCGGCACCGCGCTGATCACCGAGCCGTAGTTCGGGATCACGGTCAGCAGAGCCGAGAAGACCGCGAACCCGACCGCGAAGTTCACGCCGATGATCCGCAGCCCGATGAACAGCAGACCGCCGAGCACGAGCATGTCCAGCGCGATTCCGCGTAGCCATCCCAGCCACGCGCTGCGGATGCGCTCGAACACCCACAACGCCTGGGCGCGATTGCCCGGAGGCGCGAGACGGACCAGACCACGGATCAGCGGCACCGGATTGATTGCCATGTAGAGCGCGCTGATCAGGATCACCACAAGTCCCGTCAGCCCACTGGCCAACGTGACGCCGATCGATGACAACGGTCCCAGCAGCGTGGCCGGGTGTTGCGTGTAGCGGTCGGCGAAACGCTGAGCGGCACGGGCGATCGTCCCCGCCTTGAGTCCGAACGTGCTGTTGATCGAGTGCTCGAGCCGGCTGACCGTGCGTGGAAGGTCGTGTACGAACGTGCCCGCCTGATGCACGAACGAGGGCAGGACGAGCACGAGCAGAGCGGCGATGACGCCGAAGCCCAGGAGCAACGACAGGACCGCCCCCAGCGGGCGCGGCACCCGAAACCGCCCGAGCCAGGTCGCCCCGGCGGCAACCGGCATGGCGATGATGACGGAGATCGTGAGCGCCAGCAGGAGGCCGACGAGCTGCTTGAACACCAAGCCGATCGCCACCAACGCGAAGGCCAGCACCACCGCCCGGTAAGCCAGCGCGGGCGCAAACGAGGTCCACGAGGATCCAGAGGGGGCCGCCGAGCCCGTGGGGTCGGCGGGTTCGGATGAGCCGGAAGGCTCGAGCGGGTAGGACGGCCCGGTGGGATCGGCGGGTTCGGATGAGCCTGGGGGCTCGTCCGACCGGATGGGCTCGAGCACGTTGGACCCCCGGCCGCTGCGCTCGGCGACGCGAGGACCCAGTGAACGGACGCGATCTGCGGACATGTCCCGGAAGCGATGCTTCACCACTTCGTCTTCGATCTCGAGCCACACGGCACCATTCGTTTCATCGACGCCCAATGGTCGCAGAGGCCGCGTCGCCGATGTGCGGGCGCTGTCATGATGCTGCTCGTGCCCGAAGTCCTGATCACCGACTTCACCGATCCGAGCTGCCCCTGGGCCTACTCCGCCGAGCCGGTGCGCCAGCGGCTGAATTGGCTCTACGGCGATCGGCTGCAATGGCAGCCGCGCATGGTGGGGCTGAGCGAATCGCCTGAGGACTACGAGCGCAGCGGGTTCACCCCCGAGCGTCAGTCGGCCGCCTTTGCGCGCATCGCCGATCGCCACGGAATGCCCTTCGACACCACGCTGCGTCCACGCATGGCAGCCACGGTTCCCGCCTGCCGAGCTGTGGTTGCCGCCCGACTGCACGCACCCCAGCACGAGCGTGGCCTGCTCCGGGCGCTGCGGCTCCGCCATTTCGCCGGTGAGCTGCTCGACGAGCCATCCACCATCGCTGCCGCGTGTGCCGATGCGGGACTGGACGGCGAAAATGTCAGCGGCTGGATGTGCGACGACGCGGTGGAGCACGTCCTGCAAGAGGACATGCGTGCGGCACGCGCTCCGATGCCCGCCGCCCGGGCTCTGGATCACAAGCTGGCCAACTGGTCGGGTGGGCGCCGGTATACGTGCCCCTCGTACGAGCTCGTCCGCGAGCAGGACAAGGTGCGTCTGTCAATTCCCGGGTTCCAACCCTTTGCGGTCTACGAGGTCGTGCTGGCCAACCTCGTGCCCGGACTCGATCGCCGCAATCCGCCCGACGACGTCGCGGAGGTGTTGGTCTGGGCGGAAACCCCGCTGGCCACACGAGAGGTGGCGGCGGTATGCGAGATCCCTCCTGAGGAGGCGCGCGAGAAGTTGGCGCGCGTCGCGGCTGAGCATCCTTTCGGCAGCGACGCGTTCTGGTCGCTGCCGGACTGAAGTGAGGACCACGTGCCGGGGGCGCAGTACGGCGGGTAGCGGGGACGGCGGATCGCGAAGAACCCGTACGGAGGCGGCGGCGGCGGGGACGGCGGATCTAGGCCAGTGACTTCTCGCCGAAGAACGTAGCGACAGGATTGGCGTTGAAGTTCTCGATCGGCGCGTATCCCTCGGACTCGTAGAGGCGGCGTGCGTGTGGTTGCCGCGGCCCGGTGTCGAGGCGCGCGACGGCGTAGCCACGCTGTCGCGCCCGGCGCTCGAGCTCACGCAGCAGCGCCCGGGCCACGCCGCGTCCACGCACGACCGGCAGGACGAACATCCGCTTGATCTCGCACCCGCCGTCCGGGAGCCGCTTGAACCCCCCGCAACAGACAGGCTTCTCACCAGACCAGCCAACGATGAACGCCCCGTGCGGCGGGCCCATCTCCGCCGGGCCGGCGCGAGGCATGGCGGATCCGTCAAGCTCCAGGCCCGCGTACACGTCCGCCATCTCCGCCCGCATCGCGGCCACCAGATCGCCGCCAGGACCGGCATCGACACGTGACTCACGGAACTCGATCTCCATCCCGCAATGGTGACGACCGGGAGATCCGGCCGCGCATCGAGCCGCGGAAGCACCCGTCAGCGCACAACCTCAGGTGGCCCGCACGGTGTCAGGTTGAGAGGACGCGTACGTGTTGCAGTGGCATCGGTCTTCGTCAACCGGGAAGGTGCGCCGGCCTTCCTCCTCAACCCCATCCAAACCTTCTGGGTATCGTCGTCACCGTAACGGCGGGACTGGCCAACGCGGGAGCGGTGCAATGATGGAGATCGACCGACCTGAGGTCCTCGCCGAGGTGACCGCGGCCTTCGAGCGCTACGAACAGGCCCTGGCAGACAACGACATCGACGTGCTCAACGAGTTGTTCTGGGACGATCTACGCGTCGTCCGTCTCGGCGTAGGGGTGAGCCTCCACGGGCCCGATGCCATCAGGCAGTTTCGCTCTTCCCGCCCGACCGACGACCTCGACCGGACCCTCCTGAGCACCGCCATCATGACCTTCGGCGACGACGCCGCGACCACTGTCGTCGAGTTCCGACGCCACAAATCGGGTCGCCACGGCCATCAGTCACAAACGTGGATTCGCACCGGCGAAGGCTGGCGGATCGTGCTGGCCCACGTCTCCCTCCACGACGACGCGTGCACCACCGC
>JBPCPO010000022.1:0-47550 GCA_050999075.1 Solirubrobacteraceae bacterium | reverse complement strand
GGCGGGCGCGGCCTCGGGCCGGCCCGAGGCCGGCGCGGAGCGCTCCGAGGCGGCCGGCCCGTGCCTCGCGGCGCCGAGGACATCGGCCTTGGTGATCCGTCCGCGCGGGGCGCTGCCGTGAACGTTGGCGAGGTCGATCCCTTCGTGGGCCGCGACGCGACGGGCGACGGGCGAAGCCGACGGCGGCGGCAGGGGGGGATCGGCTCCACTGGCCGCGCCCGGAGTCGCGTCCGGCGCCGAGGGCAACGCAGCGGCACTCATCCGGGCAATCACCTGGCCGACCCCGACGGTCTCGCCGTCGGGCACGAGGATCTCGGTGATCGTCCCCGCGGCCGGGGCCGGCAGCTCCATGTCGACCTTGTCGGTCGAGATCTCAACCACGATGTCACCGTCCTGCACGACATCTCCCACCTTGACCGACCACTCGAGGATCGTCCCCTCGGTCACCGACTCGCCACCGGTCGGGGTGACGATGTCGATCATCTGGCCGCTGAGCGCGGACAGCGACGCAGCCCCCTGCGCCTCGGTCTCGGCGCCCGCGAGTGCCTCCCCAGGCGAGGTGGGCGGACACTCGCCGGTGACGGGCGTCCCCGTGGCTGAACCGGACGAGCCGTCGCGGCCGCCGTTGGCCGAGATCTCGGCCAGAATCGCACCCACGGCAACCGTCTCACCCTCGGCGGCGTGGATCTTCACGATCGTCCCCGCCGCCGGCGAGGGAACCTCGGCATCGATCTTGTCGGTGGAGATCTCGACGATCGTCTCGTCGAGCTCCACGCGCTCGCCTTCCCGCTTGTGCCACTCGAGCACGGTGCCCTGCGCGACAGAGTCCCCCATCGCGGGTAGAACGACCTCAATCGTGCTGGTATCGACCGCCATCCCTGAGCGGACTGTAGCGGCTGGCTGGTCTACCGATCCGCTGTTGCACCGGCTCGCCGACGCTCCACGATCACGAAGCCGATCGAGCCGGCGAACGGCCCCAGCCCGCCCAGGATCGCGACGGTGACGGCGAGCCAGAACGGGATGACGTGCAGCCGCGCGGCGGCGATGCAGACGAGCGAGACCCCGATCCACATCAGCCCGTGAGTGAGCCCGAGCACGAAGGTCTCAGGCTCGGGATTGCCGAGAATGAACGCGCACAGGAGCAGCGCGAGATACACGGCCGAGTGGGTGAACGACACCGCCTCCAAGCGGCGCAAGGTGAGCACACGCACCTCAGGCGCGGGACGAGAGGAGCGCGGCCATGCTCCGCAGCGGCTCGTCGGCCTCCCGCGGCCAGCGCCGCACGTCGGCAGGCCACCATGCGAACTCGTCGTGCTCGGGGTCCGGGGTGACGCTCGCGCCGGCCGGCAGCCAGGCCTGCCCGACGAGCAGCACGACCTCGCTCGGCGCCAGCACGAGCGCTTCGATGCTCATCCGCTCGGCGTCCACCGACCATTCCTCGCGCAGCTCGCGACCCAACGTGTGGGTCGGGTTCTCGTCGACTTCGACCGCTCCGCCGGCGCCGAGCGCCCAGCGTTCGGCCCACGAGGCCAGCCACGCCGCCCGTCTGCCCGCCAGCCAGCGCCCGTCCGCGGAGCGCACCACGCACAGGGCGGAGATGCTGCGGGCAGAGTTGGGGATCAGGCGCAGCGCCCAGCGGACCGGCTGGAGCTCGAGAGCGAGCCCGTGCTCACCGGCTTGGAAGCCCGCGAGCCTGGCCGCCAGTCCGTCGTGGCTCGGCGAGCCGCGCGCGCGCAGCGCCTGCAGCGCGCGATCGGCCGCTTCGGTGGCGCTGTGCGCGGGCTCGAACGGATCCGCGCGCCAGGAGACATCGACCTGGGCCGGCGTCCAGGGACCGCGCGCCAGCAGGCCGGGTGCGTTTATCACCCCCTACAAGCTACCGTCCCGGCTGGACCAGCAACGGCGGCGTGAGATCCTGTGAGCGTGCCCGTGATCGCGCTCCTCGCCCCCGGCGGCGTCGGTGGCTTCCTCGCCGCCGCGCTCGCCCGCCGCCCCGGCAACCCCGACGCCGAGCGCCCTAAGGTAATCGTCGTCGCCCGAAAGCCCACCGCCGCGCTGATCGCGCGCGAGGGCATCGCGGTTCGCAGCGTGCGCCTCGGCGACTTCGTCGCCCGTCCGCAGGCCGTCACCGCCCTGCGCAGCCCCGTCGACGTCCTCCTCGTCGCCACCAAGGCGACGAGCCTGCGGGAGTCCCTGAAACGGATCGAGACCAGCCCGCCGCTGGTCGTCCCGCTCCTGAACGGGCTTGACCACATGACCCTTCTGCGCGAGCGCTTCGGCGCCGCCGTCGTCGCCGCCGGTACGATCCGGATCGAGTCAGATCGCCCGGCCCCCGCGCGGATCGTGCAGAGCAGCCCGTTCCTGCGGGTGGACCTGGCGGCGGATGACCCGGCCCTGCTTCCGCGTCTTGAGCACCTCGAGACAACGCTTCGCGATGCCGGCGTTCCGGCCGAGATCGGGGCTGGCGAAGCGCAGATCCTATGGTCAAAGCTCGTCCGCCTGGTCGCGCTCGCGTGCACGACCAGCGCCGCCGACGAGACGATCGGGGCGATCCGCAGCGACCCCGAATGGCGAGCCGCGCTGACCGCCTGTATCGAGGAGGCGGCGGCGGTGGCCCGCGCGGAGGGCGCGGAGATCGACCCGGCCCAGCCCCTCGCCGAGCTCGACCAGGCGCACCCGGAGCTGGGATCCTCGATGCAGCGCGACCTCGCCGCCGGCCGCGAGCCCGAGCTCGACGCGATCGCCGGCGCCGTGCTCCGCGCCGCCTCCGAGAACGGCCTCAGCTGCCCGACGATCGCGCGCCTCACCAGGCAGATCGCGGCCCGGGCGGCCCGGACGGCCGGGGCGGCTCTCCCGGCTCGGGAGCGCTGAGGGCGCAGCCGCCCTCGGGGAGCACGATCCCTCATGAGGCTGACCGATTTTGCTCCATGGTGAGACATTTTTCGTCACCCTCACCGGGCCGGGCCAAACCACGCCGCTAGCGACGCGCAGCGACGACCGCACATCGCCAACCGAGGCGCGCCGCGCTACAGCGGTGGCAGCACCCGCGGAGCCCCGCCGGGGGCGTAGGCCGGCTCCGCCAGTTCTTGCGAGGCGACCGCATCGGCGACTTCCTCCTCCTCCTCGACGGCACCCGCGTCGTGCTCACCATCGCACAGCACGCGGAAGTTCCCGGTCACACCGTTGTCGGCCTGCAGCACGATCCCGGGCAGGATCTGCTCGCCCTCGTCGAGGCCGAGCCGTTCGATGTCAAACCCCGCCATGCCGATCCCCCAGCTGTTGTGATCGGGGTTCTCGCGGTCATGGGCCGCAACGCCCTGCGCGAAGCGCTGGAGCAGCTTGGCGATCGTGCCGGTCGGCGCCATCGAGCTCAGCTTACCTGCGCTCGATCAGCTCGATCCGGTACCCATCCGGGTCGCGCACGAAGCACAGGCGCGAACCGCCTTCGCTGACCGTGTAGGGCGGACGCTCGGGCTCGATGCCCTGCTGGCCCAGCGACGCCAGCGTCCCGTCGAGGTCCGGCGTCGAGACGGCGATGTGGCCGTAGCCGCCGCCAAGGTCGTAGGGCTCGGTCCGGCCGACGTTGCAGGTCAGCTCGAGCCGGGGCTCCTCACCGTCCTCGGGCAGCCCCATGAACACGTTCGTGGCCTCGTCGCCGATCGGCAGGCGGCCCTTCTCGTCGAAGCCGAGCGCCTCGTAGAAGGCAACTGAGCGACCGATGTCGAGGATGCGGTAGCAGGTGTGGATAAGGCTCATCTCGCCCTACAGCGTACCCCGATAGGCTCTCTGAGGTGATCATCGAGCGTTCGATGTCAGACCAGTGGCTGTCGAACACCTATCTGGTGGCCGACGAGGTGAACTCCCAAGCGGTGATGATCGATGCCGGTGGACCGGTGGCGCCGCTGCTCCACGTGCTCGAGCGCCAGCACTGGCAGCTCAGCCATGTCCTGCTGACCCACCACCACCACGACCACGTGGCCGAGCTCGAGTCGGTGCTCGAGCGCCACTCGGGCACTCCCGTGCTCATCCATCCCCTCGAGCGCGACCTCGTCGGCGGGGCCACGGGCACGATGGAGCCGGGCAGGACGATCCACTGCGGTGCGCTCGAGATCGAGCCGCTGCACACGCCGGGGCATACCGCCGGGATGCTCTCGCTGCTGGTGGACGGGACCGACGTCTTCACCGGCGACACGCTGTTCAAGGGCTCGGTGGGTGGAGTCAGGGCCCCCGGGCATTCGACCTACGCCGACCTGCGCTCCTCGATCATGGACGGCCTGCTGAAGCTGCCGGCGCAGACCCGGCTGCACCCTGGTCACACCGACCCGAGCACGGTCGCTGCAGAGCTCGAGCACAACGCCTTCGTTCGCATCTGGCGCGGGCTCGATCCCGAGGGCGACGAACCCTGTACGGCGCTGGGGGAACCGGCCACGCTGATCCTGTTCGGCGAGGACTACGACGGTGGCCACAAGGCGTGGGTCCGCTGGCCCGACGGATCCGACGACATCGTCCCCGGGTCCCAGGTGCAGCGAAGCGCGCCCGGCGGCTAGTGGCCAAGGACAAGATCCCCACCTCACGCGTGGGGCGCACCGCCAAGATCGGCGGGCTCGCGGCTGGACAGGCGATCCGCCAGGCCGGCACCCACGCGGCCAACATCGCGCGCACCAAGGACGGTCGCGACGCCGCGCTCGAGCGCCGTCACGTCGAGGCGGCGGAGCAGATCGTCGCCGCTCTGGGGACGATGAAGGGCGCGGCCATGAAGGTGGGACAGGTGATGTCGTTCCTCGACGTCGGACTGGTGCCCGAGGAGTACCGCGAGGAGTTCCAGCGCAAGCTCGCCGCGCTGCGCGACGCCGCGCCGACGGTCACCTTCAAGGACATGGGCAAGGTGATCGAGGAGGAGCTCGAGGACCCGCTGCACGAGCTGTTCGCTGAGTTCGACCAGACGCCCATCGCCGCCGCCTCGATCGGTCAGGTCTACCGCGCCCGGCTGCGGGACGGGCGCGAGGTGGCGGTCAAGGTTCAGTATCCCGGCGTCGCCGCGGCGGTGCGGGCCGATATGCAGAACCTGGGGCTGATCCTGCGGCTGGCCAAGCGGATCGCCCCGGGGATGGATCCGAAGGCCATCGGCGAGGAGATCCGGGAGCGCATCCACGAAGAGCTCGACTACGAGCTCGAGGCCCAGAACCAGCGCTCGCTCGCCCGCATCTTCCGCGGTCATCCGTTCATCGTCGTGCCCGATGTCGTCGGCTCGCTCTCCCGCGAGCGGGTGCTGGTGACCGAGTACGTCCACGGGACGGGCTTCGAGGAGCTGAAGTCCCGGTCCCAGGCCGAGCGCGATCGGCTGGGCGAGATCATGTTCCGGTTCTACTTCGGGTGCCTCTACCGCCACCATCAGTTCTCGGGCGATCCGCATCCGGGCAACTCGATGCTGCTCGACGACGGGCGCGTCGCCTTCTTCGACTTCGGTCTGTTCAAGCGGATGCCGCCGGGAACGGTCGAGCTGGAGATCATCGGTGCTCGCGCGGTGATCGAAGGCGATACGGAGACGCTGATGCGGGTCGGCACCGAGACCGGCTTCTTTCCCGAGCCCGAGAAGTTCAAGCCCGAGCGGGTGCTCGAGCACTTCCGCGCCGCGACCTCCTGGTACACGGTCGACGAGTACGTGGAGCTGGCGCCCGAGCTCGCGACTCAGGTGATGATCGATATGAGCGACCCCCGCTCGCAGTACTTCGGTCAGCTGCGCCACGAGTCCGCGCCGCCGGACCACATCTTCGGCCGCCGGATGGAGGTGCTGACGCTCGCGGTGATCGCCCAACTTCATGCCCGGGGCAACTTCCACCGCATCGCCCGCGAGTGGTTCTACAGCGATCCTCCGGCCACCGAGCTCGGACGCCAGGAGGTCGAGTTCTTCCGGCGGTCGGGCCCGCCGAGCTCCTCCGGGCCGCGGCCGCGTGCCCCGCGCGGGGACGACTCCGCCCGAGCGCCGCGGGAGCGGCCCCGTCACACCCGCTGAATCTGCGCGAGCCGCCCCGTCACACCCGCTGAATCTGCACCAGGCTCGTGGTCCCCGGACGCCCGCTGGGCAGGCCGGCGGTGATCCCGACGCGGGCGCCGGGCTTGACCCAGCCCAGCTCGACGACGCGCCGCGCGGCGTCCGCGATCAAGGCCTCGGTGATCTCGTGGCGACGCATCGAGGCGGCCTGCACGCCCCACATCAAACCGCAGCGGCGAACCGTCTCGCGCCCCGGCGAGAGGGCGTAGATCGGGACCTGGGGGCGATGGGCGGAGAGCAGCCGCGCTGAGCGGCCCGACAGGGTCGGCACGACCAGGGCGGCGAGTCCCAGCTCGCGGGCCGCCACACAGGCGCTGTGGGCCAGGGTGTAGGCGGGATCGCGCGCATCCCGGCTGACTCGGTCCTCGTTCCAGGTCCGGTAGGGCAGCGCCTGCTCGGTGCGCTGCGCGATCGCGGCCATCATCGCCACCGACTCGACCGGATAGGCGCCGATCGCCGTCTCCTGGGAGAGCATCACCGCGTCGGTGCCGTCGATGATGGCGTTGGCGACGTCGGCGACCTCGGCTCGCGTCGGCCGGGAGGAGGCGACCATCGAGTCGAGCATCTGCGTCGCGGTGATCGACGGACGCGCCAGGCGCCCGGCGACTCGCAGCAGCTGCTTCTGCACCATCGGGACGTCCTCGATCGGGAGCTCGATCCCGAGGTCGCCGCGCGCGATCATCACGCAGTCCGCGGCACGGATGATCTCCTCCGCGCCGTCGACGGCTTGGGGCTTCTCGATCTTGGCGATCAACGGCAGCCTGGTGTGGCGGCGGACACTGGTGACGTCCTGAGCGGTGCGCACGAACGACAGCGCAACGAGGTCCACACCGATCGACTCGCCGAACCGCAGCATGTCGAGGTCCTCCTCGGGGACGGCCGCCAGGCCGCGAGTGGAGCCGGGGATGTTCAGTCCCTGACGGGAACTGACCGCCCCGCCAACCTCGATCGCGGTATCGAGCTCGCCGGCGCGGACCGCGGTCACCCGCAGCCGAATCGCGCCGTCGGCGAGATAGATCACGTCCCCGGCGTCAACCGCATCCGCCAAGCCGGCCCAGCTCACCGACATCCGCTGCTTGTCGCCGACCTCGACCGATCCGCAGATCAGCACCAGCGTCTCGCCCGGCGTGAGCTCGACGAAGTCGTCGCGCAGGGCTCCGATCCGCAGCTTCGGGCCGGGAAGATCCTGCAGGATCGCCACTTGGCGACCCGCGGTGGAGGCCGCGGCGCGGATGCGCTGCGCGTTCTCGGCGTGAATCTCGCGGGTGGCGTGGGAGAAGTTCAGCCGCGCGACGTCGAGTCCCGCCTGCACCATCCGCACGAGCGTCTCGGGGTCGCGCGAGTTGGGTCCGATCGTGGCGACGATCTTGGTGCGGCGCATCGGCGCTGGACGCTACCCGAATGGTCGCCAGCGGCTCGTCGATCGGTCGGCTCTCGTCGCGCTCACGGCGCCTGCAGCTCGGGAAAGTGCTCGTTCACGTGGGCGCGCAGCGACTCGCGCACGAAGCTGCGCTCTGTGCCGGTGGCGACCCGATAGCGGGCCAGCAGCTCCCGCTGAGAAGTGATCTCGAGACCTGCGATCGACCACGACACCGCCAGGCGCTCGAACAGCAGCTCGGTCGCCCGCTGCCAGGCGTCCTCGCGCTCCAGGCCGCCGGCCAGCACCGCGGTGTACTCGCGCCGGGCCGCCGGGGTGAGCGAGCCGCGAAGGACGAGCACGTTGCCAGCGGGGTCGTGGTAGTCGCGGCTGGGCGCCGCGACCCGGTCCGACGCCGAGAGCTTGGCGCGCTGGCGCTGACGGCGACCCATCGCGCGGCGCAGTCTACGCGGCGTCGCCATCGCGACCGGCAACTCTGTCCGAGCCGCCATCACAAGCTCGACGCGGTCTCCTCGCCGTGGGCAAAGGCCTCGATGGCCGCGAGATAGTGATCCCACGTCCAGGCGCCAGCACGCTCGTAGGCCGCTCGGGCGAGCCGCTCCCGTTTTGTACGGTCGCCCAGCAGCTCGTCGATCGCCCTTCTCATCGCGTCCGGATCTCCGGGCGCAACCAGCACCGCCGTGTGATCGTTTTCGACGTAACCTTCGAGACTTCGCGTTTGCGACGCTACCACCGCCGTGCCAGCGTCGACGGCGTCACACAGGCGGACGTGACCCTGGCTGATGCCCGCGTCGTACATGGACAGAACGCACACGGCCGCGTCGCGCAACAGCTCGCGCGCCTCCTCGTGCGGGATGTCCGACAGCACCCTCGCCCGCCCGTTCGCGTTGAGCTGTTCGACGAGGGCACGATCGTGCTCCGCGCATACGACCAGCAACCGCCAACGAGTGGACCGCGCGGCGGCAAACAAGGTCGGCCAATCGCAGAACGCGCGTCCGGCGGCGATCACGAGCTCCTGTGAGGACCCCAACCGCGGCGCGCCCGTCACGCGCGTCCGCCAAGCGAAGGGGATGAAGTGAAAACGCTCGCGCGCCACCCCGAACGCACTGGCGTACTTCCCCGCCTCCCAACCGCAGAGAACCTGCGCCGCCAGCATGGCACGCCGGGTCGCCCAGCGATCGACCGGCCGCCAAGCGCGGTCCAAGCGATTGCCGATACCGCGAGCGCGGACGGGCTGATCGATGAAGTGCAGCACGACCAGCTTGCGGCGTCGGCCGAGCAGAGCACGGAGCAGCAGGAATGAACGCCAACCCCGGTCTGATCTGGTCACGGCAACGACGTCGTACTGCGTGCTGGCGACCAACAGCACCAGGGCCCGTAGGGGACCGAGCCGCCCCATCAGGAGCTGCAGACGCCGGGGCCAGCGCTCGACGACATCGGTCAGCGCACAGAAGCCGGGCACCGTCCAGCTGTACCACCCGTCGGCCAGAACCCTGCGCCGGGACTCCGAGGCTCCGCAACGGCGATCACCGGTCATCACGCCAACCTTGTCACACCCGTGTCAAGGTTGGTAGAGTCTCGCCACCTTGCGCATCGACCAGATCATCGCCACCCGCGAGGAACCGGTGTTCTCGTTCGAGTTCTTTCCCCCCAAGACCGACGAGGGCGAGCGCAACCTGCGCGCCTCGCTCGAGGCGCTGGCGCCGCTCGAGCCCGACTACGTATCGGTGACCTACGGAGCCGGTGGCTCGACGCGCGGTCGCACGCTCGATCTGACCAAGTGGATCAAGCAGGAGCTGGGGATCGAGGCGATGGCCCATCTGAGCTGCGTCGGCGCGACGACGGCGCAGCTGCGGGAGATCCTCGACGGGATGGCGGCGGCGGGGGTCGAGAACGTGCTGGCCCTGCGCGGGGACCCGCCACGCGGCGAGACCGAGTGGAAGGCCCATCCGGGCGGCCTGAAGTACTCGACCGAGCTGACGACGCTGATCTGCGGCTCCTATCCGTTCGCGGTCGGCGCCGCCTGCTTCCCGGAGGTTCATCCCGAGGCGTCCGACCTCGCCCACGATCTGCGCTTCCTCAAGCAGAAGGTCGCCAGCGGAGCCAGCTTCCTGATCACGCAGCTGTTCTTCGACAACGCGCTCTACTTCGCGTTCGTCGAGTCGGCGCGGGCGGCCGGGATCGACGTGCCGATCATCCCCGGGATCATGCCGATCACCGACGTGGCGCAGATCAAGACCATCACGGGCATGTGCGGCGCCACCATCCCTCCGGGGCTGCTCGCCCAGCTCGAGGCGCGGGCATCCGATCCCGACGCCGTGCTCCAGCTCGGCGTGTCCTACTCGACGCTGCAGTGCGCGGAGCTGCTCGCCGCCGGCGCGCCCGGGGTCCACTTCTACACCCTCAACCGCTCCCCCGCGACGCGGGCGATCCTCTCGACGCTACGGCTGCTGGCGCCGTGGACGGGCCGCGGCCTGGTCAGGACCTAGCGGAACGAGAGACGGACGGGTCACGGCTTAGCGGCGCGGGCGCCCGGGCCACCGCCGGCCGGTGAGGACGGCGGGATGATCTCGGTCACGCGGGCGACCATCGGCCGCCCGTCTCGCTCGTAGCGGATGTCGACCTCGTCGTTGCGCTTGTAGGTGCCGATCCCCCAGATGCCGAGCAGCCATGCCCGCGGACCCAGCTTCTGGCGCACCAGCTCGCGCTCGAACAGCAGCTCGCCACTGGAGACCCGGAAATCACCCCCCAGCTCCTGGAGCACGCCGTTGACGTAGACCTCGAACGGCGACTTCACGCCGGGGGGGAGGATGACGCGCCAGTGGGCCATCAGGCCTGCAGGTCACCCGGCAGCAGCGACATGATGGCGGCGTCGAGGCGAGCCCCGACCCGTCGCCGAGCGCGACCCGGCTCCCGCCAGTAGCCGCGCAGCAAGCCCTCGTGGTGGAAGCCCGCCGCGCGCGCACACCGGACCATCGACGCATTGCCGGAGTCGACGATCAACTGGACGCGCTGCAGACCGTCGAGGCCCAGCAGCCATCCCGCGGTCAGCCTCAGCGCTCGGCGAGCCAGGCCCTGGTTGCGCGCTCGCGGCGCGACCCACGCCCGGAGCTGCGCACGCCCGTGATCCCAGTCGAGGGGGTGCACGTCGATCTGGCCCCAGCACTCCTCCGTGTCGGGATCGACGATCGTCAGCGTCAGCTGAGTGCCCGCCGCGCGCGCAGCCGGCGCGCGCTCGGCCGCGGACCCGAGCTCCGCTCCGCTGGGCGCCCGGGCCAGGCCCAGACACCGGTGCAACTCGTGGTCGTCCTGGTGAGCGATCAGGATGTCCGGGATATCGCGCTCGGTGGCGAGGCGCAGCAGGACGGGGCCGTCGCGCCACGGAGTCGGTGGTTGCGGGATCGAGGGCACGTCAGGACCGGACCGTACTCTGTCGCGGGATGCCGGAGATCGTCTACAGCGTCCGTCGCTCTGAACGGGCGCGGCGCGTACGGGTGACCGTCGATCCCGCGTGTGGCGTGCAGGTGGTGCTGCCCCGCCGAGCGCCCGAACGCGAGGCCGCGGCGGCGGTACGGGAGCTGGGGCCGTGGATCGAGCGCCGGGTGCAGGAGCTGGCGCGGGTGCGCGCGGCCGTGGCCGCGCGCGGGGACACGCTGCCCTACCTGGGGGAGGTCCTGCGCGTTTCGCCCCAGCCCGGACGCACTCGCGTTCACCGTCGGGGCACAGAGCTGCTCGTACCCGACGGCGCCGCGTGCGGACCGGCGATCGAGCGCTGGTACCGCCGAGCGGCGCGCAGCGAGGTCGCCCCGCGCCTGGACCGCGCCTGCGCGGTGGTCGGAAGCTCCTACTCGAGGCTGACGATCCGGGGCCAGCGCACGCGCTGGGCGAGCTGCTCGTCGACCGGGGCGATGAGCTTCAACTGGAGGCTGATGCTTGCGCCCGAGCCGGTGCTCGACTACGTCGTCTGGCACGAGGTCTGCCACCTCGACGTGCCGGACCACTCGGCGCGGTTCTGGGGTCTGCTGACCGACCGCTACCCAGACTGGAGGGAGCACGCGAGATGGCTGGCCCGCCACGGCGCCACGCTGATGGTGTAGAGACGGGGCCTCGACCCGACGCGGTCGCGGCGAGGAACCTCAGCGGCCCTTCTCCCCGACCTCACCAACTGCGCGGCGCAGCGCGCGGTAGGCGGTCTCCCCCTTGCGCTGCTTGACCACCTCACGCCGCAGACGACCACGATAGGCCTGGGTCGAACCGTCCCCCCGGACGTCGACGCCGGCTCGGACCGACGGGATCAGCCGCTGCGGCCCGGCGAGCTCGATCCGCGCCGTGACCTGCTGGATGGGCTCGAAGCGCTTGTACTTGACGTCCACGACCTCTGCCGGCGTGGTCCGCGCGAGCTCCCGAGCCCGCCCCTCGAGGGCATCGAGCGCCTGGGGCAGCTGATCGAAGCGGCGGCGCTGCACCCGAGGACCGGCGCGGACGGTCAGCTTCCACGGCATCGGGCGATGATCGCAGGGCGTGGCGGCGGCGGCCGGGACGTGGCTTGAGCGGACGTGCCGCGGTACGGTTAGTTCTCGTAGGCGGTAGAGGAACTCGCACGGGGGAAAGCAACAGGGCGGAGAGGGGCTCACCGCAGGAGGCGGCGGCGATCGCTGCCGAGGCGACCACCGGGCAGTCACCGCAGAGCAATCATGCCCAGGCTTCAAGCAGGAGGACTGCGCTGGCGTAGAAACGGATTCGTACGGCACCTACGATCCTGGCACGAACAACTTCTACGCGGACCGACCCGGCGACTTCTGCCCCGGTTCCTCGATACCAATTCAATAGCTGGGTCTACAGCCGACGACCTCTGTAGCTGAGAGCTCGAGGGTTACGACGCGAAGGCAGCGGCAGCGCCGAGGCTGTCGCTGCCTCACCGAACAGCGCGCTAGGAGCGCTCCTCGATCGGGACATAGTCGAGCGCGTGCCCGCCGGTGTAGATCTGGCGGGGACGGGCGATCTTCTGCTCGGGGTCGTCGATCATCTCGAGCCACTGCGCGATCCAGCCGCTCGTGCGCCCGATCGCGAACAGGACCGGGAACATC
The DNA here is from genome assembly GCA_050999075.1 of Solirubrobacteraceae bacterium. Taxonomy (GTDB): domain Bacteria; phylum Actinomycetota; class Thermoleophilia; order Solirubrobacterales; family Solirubrobacteraceae; genus Palsa-465. The sequence goes on along the minus strand of JBPCPO010000022.1, from coordinate 35,033 downwards.
TCGACCGGCATCCCGAGCGCCTCGTAGATCAGGCCCGAGTAGAAGTCGACGTTGGGGTAGAGCTTGCGCGAGATGAAGTACTCGTCCTCGAGCGCGATCTTCTCCAGCTCGGTGGCGATGTCGAGCAGCGGGTTCTTGCCCGTCACATCGAACACGTCCTCGCACGCCTGCTTGATGATCTTGGCCCGGGGATCGAAGTTCTTGTAGACGCGGTGCCCGAAGCCCATCAGCTTCTCGTTGCCCTGCTTGACGCCCTCGACGAAATCCGGGATGTTCTGCTTGGTCTCGATCCGTCGCAGCATTCGCAGCACCGCCTCGTTGGCGCCTCCGTGCAGCGGCCCGTAGAGCGCCGCCACCCCCGCGGTCACGGCCGAGTAGGGATCGACCTCGGAGGAACCCACGCTGCGGACGGCGCTGGTGGAGCAGTTCTGCTCGTGATCGGCGTGCAGAATGAACAGCACGTCGAGCGCGCGCTCCAGGCGCGGGTCCGGCTCGTACTTGAGCTCGGTCATCCGGTAGATCATGGAGAGGAAGTTGCCGGGATAGGAGAGATCGTTGTCGGGGTACACGAACGGCATCCCCCGGTTGTGGCGGTAGGAGAAGGCTGACAGCGTGGGCATCTTGGCCAGCAGACGAATGATCTGGATGTAGCGGATCTCCGGGTCCTTGATGGCGCTGGCCTCCGGATAGAAGGTCGACAGCGCGCCGACGGACGCGACCAGCATCCCCATCGGGTGCGCGTCGTAGCGGAACCCCTGCATGAACTCCTTGACGTTCTCGTGCACGAACGTATGGGTGGTGATCTGATGCGTCCACTCGTCGAGCTGACGCTGGGAGGGCAGCACGCCGTGAACGAGCAGGTAGGCCACCTCGAGATAGGTCGAGCGCTCCGCGAGCTGCTCGATCGGATAGCCGCGGTACTCGAGGATGCCCTTCTCCCCGTCGATGAACGTGATCGCCGAGCGACACGAGGCGGTCGCCATGTAGGCCGGGTCGTAGCTCATCAGCCCGAAGTCGTCCTCGTGCGTCTTGATCTTCCGCAGCTCGGTCGCCCGAATCGTCCCGTCCTCGATCGGCAGCTGGTACTGCTTCCCGGTCCGGTCGTCGGTGATGGTCAGCGTTTCACGCATTGAGTGGAACCGATCTCCAGGATCTCATTTGTCGGTCAGGACGGCCATCGCGATCGCGAGCGCAGCCAGCATCACGCTGATGAGCATCACGCCTCGGCCCCCGCGTTGACTGTACGGGAAGCTCGGGCGGGTGAGCCCGACCGCGGCCAGCGTGAGCGCCCAGAGCACGAGGAGGCCGCCGGCAATGAAGAAGGGGACCTTCGACGGCTCGGCGGCGGCAGTCAGCGCAGTCAACACGGACCGAGATTATCCCATCTTGGTCCCGTCGGCCCCGCCCGACGGGGCGGGGCCGAGCGATGCGTCGCCACCGCCGTCGTAACGGCTCTCGGTCGCCGCGCGCTGATCCTGGTAGTGGCTGCCCGGGTAGAGCTTGATCGGCGCGCGGGTGAGGTTGCTCAGCTCGGGGGTCAGGGTGCCCGTCCAGCCGGGACCGCAGAAGCCTGCGGTGGCGTGAACGATGGGGCCGAGACCGCCGAGGCTCGATTTCCCCTCGATTCTCGAGACGATGTCGCCGGGAAGCTCAATCCACTCGAGGGTGCGACCGAGGCAGAATTCGCCGGCTGGACCAGATCCGGGTCCCACGGATCGATGCCGATCCGTCCCTGCGCCACCAGCGCCAGGATCGTTCCGTCCGAGAGGCCCGACGTCGGCGGGCTAATGGCCGAGCGTGCGGGCCCGAGCGCGAACCGTGCGCACGCGCGAGGGCGGCGCCGGCGCCGGCGCGCCGTGCGGGCCGCGGCGGGGCGGACGCGGAAGCGGCTTGCGCGGGTGAGGCCGGCCCTTGCGCTTGACCCCACCGTCGTCGTCGCGCGACGGAGCCTGCTCAGGCTCCTGCTTGATCGCCCACCAGACGATGTAGATCAGCCCGATGAGCGGAATCTTCAGTGCCAGCATCAACCAGAGGAATCCCCATGTCACAGCGTCGCGATCCTACCCTGCTCACGGCCGGATGACAAATGTTTTGCGGAGGTTCCCTCGGAGAAGTTTTGCGGGGGTTCCCTCGGAGGACGCCGGGATCAACCGCTGAGCGCCGCGACGTCGCGCGTCCGGATCCTCGACCGAGGGCTTCGAAGCGGTGAGGACGACTGCGACGCCAGTGCGACCCCAACTCCGAGCAGCGCCCAGGTGACCGGATCCTCGAGGAAGTCCGCGTAGAGCATGGTGTGAAACACGAGGGCCAGGAAGGCCGCGGCGATGGCGGCGCGAGCGGGATCGGAGCGAGCACGGCGGATCAGCCCCACGGCGGCCACGACGACGAGCGCCGCGTAGGCGAGCGTGCCGATCAGGCCCTGCTCCGCGGCGATCGTGATCGGGATCGTGTGCGACGCCGCCAGCGTCTGTGAAGGGGCGGAGTGACGGCGGCGATAGGCCGTCACGAACGAAGCCGATCCATGACCCCAGACCGGGCTCTGCGCGAACAGGTCGACGCCGCCGCCGATCAGGCTCGCCCGGCCACTGGAGGCGCCGTTGAGGCCCTGATTCAGACCGAAGGTGCGCGGCGAGACCGCGACTGCGGCCACGGCGAGCACAAGCACGAGCGCCGTGACCACGAGGGTTCGCGACAGCCGCCAGCGCAGGGCCGCGAGGATTCCGAGCCCTACCAGCAGAGCCCCCAGGCTCGAGCGGGACAGGGTGAGCACGAGTCCTCCCCACAGCAGCGCCAGGCCCACCGCGGCGAGCAGTTGCTCCCGCTCGCGCTCGCCGAAGAGCAGGACGGCGGCGAGCAGGATCATCACCAGCGCCAGGAAGCGACCGAAGATGTCCGGGTCGAAGAACACCGAGTTGACGGTGAAGTAGGTGTGAAGATCGTTGGCGACGACGAGCTTCGGGTTGAGGATGATCGTCTTGGTCGTGTACTCCAGCAGCCCGAGGGCCGCGAACGAAAGCGCTAGCCCGACGACGAGCAGCAGGCAGATCCGGATCAGCTTGGGGGTCCAGACCAGCCGGCGCAGCAGGCTGAACAGGAGTGCGAAGGGCACGTAGAAGAACACCATCTGCTGCAGCGCCTTCTCGAAGTCCGTCGAGTAGATCGACTGGACGGCGTAGAGGACCACGTACAGCGCCAGCAGCCGTTCCGTCCATCCCGGCTCGTGCGCAGGGGCGTGGTCTTCGCCACCGCGCAGCGCCGGGACGAGCAGCGCCAGCGATCCCGCCGCCACCACCAGGTACAGCGGGACGAGCAGGTTGGAGGCGTTGCCACCGACCTGGATCGGGACGCGGAACGGGAGTGCCAGCACCGCGAGCGCCCCGAACAGCGCCGGACGACGCGCGATCGCCGCGGCGAGAGCACCAACCACCGCCAGCACCACGATCGCTCCCGCGACCGCGAGCAACGGATGACGATGAACGAGGCTCAGCTGCGGGGAGTGCCAGATCTCGGCCAGTAGCAACACGGGCGCGAGCACCAGCGCCCCCAGCGTGCCGATGGCTCGTCGGCGCCGAGCTCCCGTCAGCAGGACCGCGGCGACCAGTCCCGCAAGCACCACAACGCACAGCTTGGGCACCGGGCCGGTCAGCGCAGCCAACGCGATCACGCTCTGGATCATCCTCTACCCTCTCCACGCATGTCCTCTGCGAAGCTCGCCGCGCTGTCGGGGCTCGCCGCGCTCGGCCTGTGTGCCTGTGCAAGTACGACCAAGCCGATGGCGGCAACCGCCACGCCGCGCAGCCGCGGCCGGGTCGACGATCCGCGCACCGCCAGGGTGAACCACATCGAGTGCCTGCAGCGGGCTCGCCTGCGCGTCGTGAAGGTGGGCGGCAGCGACTTGCAGGTCGGGCCACTGCCGAGTGGACCAACGATCGACTTCGCCCCCACGCCCGGTATCGCCCAGGGTCTCCAGATCCAGGGCAGCGCGCAGGGCGCCGAGGTGATCGGCAGCGCTCTGCTCTACCCCAACCAGGCCTCCGACCAGGAGCTGGCGAAGATCGAAACCTGTCTGGCCAAGGGAGTATCCGGGTAGCTCGTGACGCTTCTCACTCGCCAGCGTACGGCGCTTGTGATCACCGCTCTGGCCGCGGCCGGGGCCACGGCGGCCCTCACGGGCGTCTTTGCCTCGGCGGAGCCCACCCCACCGACGGCCGCGGAGACCCCGGCGGGCGGGGCGACCCTGACGGGCGGCCCGGTGCAGACGGCCGTGACGAACGCCCGGATTCCCCTACCGACAGCGACCGGCAAGCTCCTGGGTCAGCGCATCATGGTCGGGTTGACGGGCACGACCGCGAACGCCGAGCTGCTGCGCCACGTCCGCGCCGGGCAGGTGGGCGCCGTGATCCTGTTCGCCCAGAACATCGTCGATCGCGGGCAGGTGACCGCGCTGACTCGGACTCTCCAGCGTGCCGCGCGCCAGGGGGCCAACCCGCCGTTGCTGATCGCGATCGATCAGGAGGGCGGCGAGGTCAAGCGCTTTGGCGATGGGCCGCCCAACCTCTCGCCACCGCAGATCGCGGCGACGGGAAGCACGAGGGTGGCCTTCCGCGAGGGATCCGACACGGGCCGGTACCTGAAGGCGCGGGGAGTCAACCTGAACCTTGCGCCCGTGGTCGACGTGCCGACGTCCCCCGCTTCGTTCATCGCGCAGCAGGGCCGCGCGTTCTCGTTCAGCTCAGCCGCTGTGACCCGGTACGCGACCCAGTTCGCCCTGGGGCTCCAGGCCCGGGACGTCGCCGCGACGGCCAAGCACTTCCCGGGCCTGGGATCGGCTCCGATCACCACCGACAGCAAGCGCAGCGAGCTGCGCCCGAGCTCCGCGCAGCTGACCGGCGCCCTGAAGCCTTACGAGACGCTGATCCCGCAAGGGGTGGACGCGATCCTGGTCTCGACGGCGGGCTTTCCCGCCTATGACCCAACGGGCGCCCCCGCCGCCCTCTCACATCGCGTGATCGGTGGTCTGCTGCGGGGGCGACTGAAGTTCGCCGGCGTGGTGATCACCGATTCGCTCGCAGCGCCCACGGGTCACGACCAGATCGCAGCCGGGGTTCTCGCCGCCCGGGCCGGGGCCGACATCCTGCTCTACACCGATGACAGCGCCCGCGTGCTGCCCGCGCTCGAGGCCGATCTGGGCGCCGGACACATGAGCCGGACGGACGCGGACGCGTCCTACCGGCGCATAGTCGCGCTGAAGCGGCTCGTCGCCGCCGGCTGAACCGACCAGGATGTCCGTCCCCGCTGCCGAGCTGACCGTGCCCGCCGCGACCGGCCCTCGGGCGTCTACGCGGGTGCTCGCACGACGGCTCGCCGGCGGACGGCTGTACATCGCGCTCGGCGCGGTTGCCCTCGTGATCGCCGCCGCGTCGCTGTTGGTCCCGTCGACCCCGAGCTACGACCCCTGGTCGTGGCTCATATGGGGACGGGAGATCGTGCACCTGAAGCTCCAGACGACCGGGGGGCCCACCTGGAAGCCGCTGCCGGTGATCTTCACCACGGTGTTTGCGCCGTTCGGGAAGGCGGCGCCGGACCTGTGGCTCGTGGTCGCGCGTGCCGGGGGGCTGATGGCGGTCGCCATGGTGTTCAAGGTCGCGACCCGCATCACTCGGCAGCTCACGGAGCCGGCGCGCTCCACCGCGCTCGCAACGCGATCGCCCGCGCCGGCCCTGCTGGCCGGCGTGATCGCCGCGGGCAGCCTCGCCGTCTCACGAGGTTTCGCCATCGGTAGCGCGCTCGGTTACTCCGAGGGGCTGATGACCGCGCTCGTGCTGATCGCGGTCGACCGCCACCTCGACGGCAGGCGACGCCAGGCGTTCGCGGTCGGATTCGCGGCGGCGCTGGACCGTCCCGAGCTGTGGCTCTTCTGGGGATCCTACGGCTTGTACCTGTGGTGGAAGGACCCCGCCATGCGCAAGCTCGTGCTCGGGCTGTTCGCCCTGATCCCGGTGCTGTGGTTCGTTCCCGACTTGGTGGGATCAGGCCATCTGTTCCACGGCATCAGCCGCGCCCAGCAACCGCGCTCCAACAGCCCTGCGTTCGCCAAGTGCCCCTTCTGCACCGAGGTCGCCAAGCACGCGTGGCCGACGCTGCTGCTGCGGGTCAAGGTCCCCGCCGGCTTCGCCATGCTTGCCGCGGCCCTCGGTCTGTGGCGCAGTCGACGCACGTGGCTGCGCGGCGCCGCCAAGGGTGAAGCCCGAGGCTCTTGGGTGGGGCGAGCCTGGCAGAGCGGGGCCCACCGCGCGCGCCTCGCGCTGCTTGGCGCCGGGGCCGCCGGGCTCGCCTGGTGGGGGCTGATCGGCGTCCTGACCCAAGCGGGGTTCTCCGGCAACGACCGTTACCTGGTGCTCGGAGCGGCGCTGTTCGCGATCGCCGGCGGGGCGGGCTGGGGGTGGGCGGCACAGACGCTCGCCGGCCTCTTCGGCGCCATCAGCCAGCGCGGCGGACCGCAGGCAGCCGCTGCTCCACTGCGCCGGTTCAGCCGGCCCATAATCGCCGCTGCCGCCGCCTCGCTCGCCGCCGTGTTCATGGCCGTGCCGCCCTGGATCGGCGCGCACATCATCGACGTGCAGGGCACCCATCGCGCTGAGGTCGACCAAGCGCTCCTGCGCGAGAGCATGGCAGCGGCGGTGCGCAAGCTGGGCGGCCCCGTCAAGGTGCTGCGCTGCGGAACGGTGATGACCGAGGGGTTCCAGGTGCCGATGCTCGCATGGACGCTCGGGGTGCACATCCTGCAGATCGAGGGCGCGCCGGACATCGTCCGCGACGGCGTGATCGTTTTAGGCACGCCACTCCCTCCCGCCCCGAATGTCATCTTCCAGACCCGCGCACAGCCCCATTCGCCGCTGCTGCCGAGGATCCAGGATTGGCCGAGCGTCCACTATCGCGTCGTCGCGCACACGCGGAAGTTCAGGGTCTACTCGAGCTGCCCAGGTAGTCTGGTCTAGATGGCCACCGTCGCCGCCCCGGCAAGGACACGTGTGCGCGGCATCCCGCCGGTGGCGGAGATCCGGGAGCCGAACTGGCTGGCGCGGGTCCCGGCGTGGGCCTCGGCCGGCGCCCTGCTGGTGGTGCTGGTGGCGCTCTCGGGGTTCATCCGCACGCGCTACATCGCGGGACCGTTCTGGGAGGACGAGGCGATCACGACTGGAATCGCCTCCCACTCGCTGAGCGCGATCCCCGGCGTGCTGCGCCATGACGGCTCGCCACCGCTGTTCTATCTGCTGCTGCACGTCTGGATCAGCGTCTTCGGATCGAGCGAATCAGCCACGCACGCGCTGTCGCTGTTGTTCGGACTGCTGAGCATCCCCGCCGGGATGTGGGCGGGCTGGAGCCTGTTCGGCCGGCGGGCGGGGTTGTATGCCGCGGTCCTGTTCGCCTTCAGCACGTTTCTGACCGCGTACGCCCAGGAGACGCGCATGTACGAGCTGATGGGGCTGCTCGGGCTTCTGGCCACTGCGGCGTTCCTGCACGCATTCGTGTACCGGCGCCGGCGCTACCTGATCATGTTCGCAGTGTGCGAAGCGCTGATGCTGTACACGCACGCCTGGGGCATCTTCTTCGGTGCCGGGGCCGTGCTCGCGCTGATCCCGGTGTGGCGCGTGAGCGAGGACCGGCGCGGGCTGGTGCGAGATGCCGTGTTCGCGTTCGGCGGGGCGGGGATCCTGTTCCTGCCCTGGCTTCCGAACTTCATCTACCAGGCGAGCCACACCGGTGCGCCGTGGGCGCCGCCGCCGCGCTTCGGCGCGCCGGTGCTGATCTCGCGCGACCTGCTGGGAGGCGACCGCATCACGGTCGCCGTGGTCCTCGCCGGGATCATCGGCCTCGCGCCGCTGTTCACTCGCGCCTACCGCGCCACGCGGGAGACGACGCTGATGTGGACGCTGATCGCGCTGCCGGTCGCCACCCTCGTGCTCGCCTGGCTGGCCTCCCAGATCACCCCGGCGTTCGTCTCCCGTTACTTCGCGCCGATCCTCGCGGCGATCCTGCTGCTGGCGGCGTGGGGCTGCGCTCGCGCCGGGATCGTCGGACTGGTGGCGCTCGCGCTGTCGATCGTGTTCGTGGTTCACGTCGCGTCGTACACGCCGCAGTACAAGAGCGACATGCGCGACGTCGGCGGAGAGCTGACGCCGCTGCTGCACCCGAGCGACCTGGTGATCGTGGCCCAACCGGACACCACTCCGCTGGCCTGGTACTACCTGCCGGGAGGACTGCGGTACGCGACCACGATCGGCGCCGTCTCGGACCCGAGGTACATGAACTGGGTCTATGCGCTCAAGCGACTGCGCGCCGCCACCCCGCAGGCGACGCTCGACCCCCTCCTTGCTAGCCTCAAGCCCGGACAGCAATTGCTCTACGTGCGCCCGCTGACCGAGGGCGCACAGAATTGGCAGGCCCCGTGGACGCAGGTTGTCCGCCGTCGCGCAGCCCAGTGGGGAGCCCTCCTCCAAGCTGAAGTGAACCGCGGAGTCCTGAAGCCCGTCGCGTTGGCGCCACACAATTACCGTGGAGCCAGCACCCTCGCCGAGAGCGCCGTGCTGTACAAGAAGGTCTCGTGATCGTGCTGTCAAAGAAGGTCTCCTGTCGATCCAACGAAGATGAGTGACATGAACCCCATTGATCCGCCGGCCACCCACTCTGCGGAAGCCCCGCACGGCTCCGAGATCACCCCGGAGCGTCCCGTACTGGTGATCGGCGGCGGTCCGGCCGGCCTGACCGCGGGATACCTGCTCGCCAAGCAGGGCAAGCCGGTGATCGTGCTCGAGTCGACCGACCAGGTCGGCGGCATCGCCCGGACCGAGGTTCGCGACGGGTATCGCTTCGACCTCGGCGGCCACCGCTTCTTCACCAAGGTCAAGGAGGTCGACGACCTCTGGCACGAGATCATGAAGGAGGAGTTCCTCAAGCGCCCCCGGCAATCCCGGATCTACTGGAACAACAAGTTCCTCGACTACCCGCTCGACGGCATGGACGTGATCCGCAAGCTCGGCCCGGTCGAGCTGGCGCGGTGCGGTGCCTCCTACCTAGCGGCCGCGATCAAGCCCAAGGGACGCGAGGACACCTTCGAGGAGTGGGTTTCCAATCGCTTCGGAAAGCGCCTCTACCAGCACTTCTTCAAGACCTACACCGAGAAGCTGTGGGGCGTCCCCGCGACCGAGATCCGCTCCGAGTTCGCCGCCCAGCGGATCAAGGGCCTGTCCTTCTTCAGCGCTGCCAAGGCGGCTTTCGTGGGCAACAAGGACAACAAGATCAAGTCGCTGATCTCCGAGTTCAACTACCCGCGCTACGGGCCCGGCCAGATGTGGGAGCAAATGACCGAGGACATCCGCGCCCACGGCGGCGAGGTGCGGATGAACGCTCCGGTGACGCGGTTGCGAATCGAAGGCGGACAGGTGGTCGAGCTCGTCGCCGGCGGCGAGACGCTGACCCCTTCGCACGTGATCTCCTCTCTGCCCCTGCGCACCACCGTCGGGATCACCGAGCCCGAGGCCCCGGTGGAGGTCCGCGACGCCGCCCGCGGCCTGCGTTATCGCGACTTCCTGACCGTGGCGTTGGTGATCGACAGCATGGAGCTGTTTCCCGACAACTGGATCTACATCCATCAGCCCGGAGTCAAGGTGCTGCGGATCCAGAACTTCCGTTCCTGGAGCCCGTGGATGATCCCCAACGACACTGACACGTCGATCGGACTCGAGTACTTCTGCTTCGAAGGCGACGAGGTCTGGAGCATGGCCGACGACGACCTCGTCGCGATGGCCACGCGGGAGCTGGAGAAGCTCGGACTGGCGCAGGCCAAGGACGTGAAGTTCGGCTTTGCGGTTCGGGTGCACAAGGCCTACCCGATGTACGACGTGGAGTATCCCGAGCGCGTCGCCACGATCCGCGGATGGCTGGAGGGCATCGGCAACTTGACCCAGGTGGGCCGCAACGGTCTTCATCGCTACAACAACTCAGACCATTCGATGCTGACGGCGATGCGTGCGGTCGACAACATCCTGCTCGGGACCAACCACGACATCTGGGCGGTCAACGCCGAGAGCGTCTACCACGAGGAGCACGTCGAACCGGAGCAGCCCTACCGCGACGCCCCCGAGACGCCCGCGATGGAGCAGCCCCTGGCTTCGGAGAAGTAGGTTGACGGAGACGGTGAAGACCAGTGGGACTCAGCCGGGTGAGCGACGAGATGGAGCGCCAGCCGGTGGTCCGTAAGGCCCCGCTCGTCCTCGCTCTGCTCCTGATCCTCGCCGCTGCGGCGTCGGCGCAGGCAGCTCCGGGCTCACCGCTCACCCTCGGTCTGCCGCCCGCCCGGGGCAACATTCCCACCACCACGGCGCCAAGCGCGCCGCGCATCCCGACGAGCCCGTCCAGCCCGAGCGGCGGGCTCAGTGGCAGCAGCTCGGTGGTCATCGGCATCGGCGCGGTCGTGATCCTCGCGGGCATCTCACTGTTCATCTGGCGCGACGCCCGGCGACGCGCACCCGTACGCCCGCATCCCGCGCAGGCCGCCGCGGGCGCCGGGGGGCGCGCGAACGGACGGTCCGCTGCCAAGCCGAAGACCAAGCCACGCAAGCTCAGCGCCGCCGAGAAACGGCGGCGCAAACGCGGGAGGGCCAGGTAACGGGCCCTAAGTATCGGCGAGCGGGATGACAGTCCTCGAACACTCGCGGTCAGCGACCGGCGTCGCCACCGGTATCTTCGCAACCGTGAAACGATCCACTGGCGAGGCTCTACCAGGGCTCTGGCGCTTCGAAGCGGACCATCCCGACTGGACCGAGGATGAAGGCGGCGATGAGGGGTGGGATCGGATCGTCGCCTGGTGGGCGGTGAGCACGACGCGCGGGCTGCTTCTCGTAGATCCCCTTCTCTCTGGCTGGGATGAGCTTGACGGGATGATCGGCGAGCACGGTGGCTGTGCCGGCGTCGTGCGGACCATCCACTGGCACCAGCGCAGCGTCGCCGAGGCGGCCGACCGGTACGCTGCGGCGGTCTGGGCCCGACGTCCGGCGAGCGGCGCCGGGTTTCAGCCGTCTGACCATGGGCTGGAAGATGGCGGACAGCTGTGGGACGGAATCCAGGCGTTCTCTATGGAGCGGGCGGACGAGATTGCCCTGTGGCTGCCGGCACAATCAGCGCTGCTGTTCGGCGATGCGATGCTGAGAAGGGGCACCGATGAGCTCCGGGTCTGCCCCGACTCGTGGACGCAGCCGGCTGGTGGGCCCGCCCGCCTGCGGGCGGTGCTTGGCGACTTGACTCGATTGCCGGTCAAGCACGTCCTCGTCTCCCACGGGCCCCTCGTTCTAGGGGACGGCCCAGAGTCGCTCCGAGCCGCGGTTTCATAGCTTCCGCCTTCGCTGGGCACGCGGGTCCGCCATGTCGGGTCTATTCATCCTCAGTCCTTCGCATCCTGTGCTTGGCCCGCAGCAGCTGCCGCTCGACGGTACGGGTCGTACAACCCGTGTGAGTCGCCATCTCGGTGTAGCTGAGGCCGAGGCCGTGTAGCCACAGCAGACGTTGCTGGCGCTCGGGGAGTGCGCGGATGGCGTCGAGCTGCTCCCTCTGCTCGAGCAGCTCATCGGGCGGAGGCGACCGTACATCGATCCAGGACTCCTCCCCATGCTCGAGCACGGCGTCCAGGGAGAGCTCTCGGTCGTCGCGACGGATCAGCTTGTACGCCTCGTGGACCGCGGTGGTGACCAGCCACGAAAGCACCTTGTCGGCATTCACCCGCTCTCGGTGGTCCACCAGGCGGCTCCACGCGAACTGGCATGCGTCCTCGATAACCGGATCGGGCGCCCGAACGTCGCCACGAACGATCCTCTTGACCCGACCGGACAGCTCGCCGTAGAGCTCGCCCAGATCACCGCCACCACTGCGAGCGGCAGATCGAGCTCGGGCAGCGGAGGCAGCGGGAGTGAACGCGAGGGGTTGCTGACCAGAAGTCATAAGCGAGCCTAATTGAAGCTAAGTTGGTACGAATCAGCCTAGCAAGTTGCAGCGCCACTTGCTAGGCTCGAATAGCTCAATCACCATTCGCTTAGCCTCAGGAGGTCTTGAGATGTATCTACGCGCAACTGTGACCGCTCACCCCAATCTGACCGGATTGCCAGGCAGCAACATCCTTCAGCAGCTCGTGAATGGGGCCGAGGCCTGGGCATTGGCCATCGCCCTGCTCGGCGCGTTCATCGGCGCCGGGCTGTGGGCGGTGGCGTCGCACAGCCACAACCATCACCAGGCCGCCCGCGGACGCATGGCGGCACTGATCTCGGGCGCCTCGGCCCTGGTGGTCGGATCAGCTCCGGGCCTGGTGAACTTCTTCCAGCACCTCGGGACGACGGCCAAGTGAGCGCGGCACGCACAGCCGGCGTCGTGGCGTTGACCCTCGTGGCCAGCGCGTCGGCGAACGCCGCCAGGCCGTCACCCGCCTCGGCCCTCAATCCGCTCAAGCCGATCTGTGGCGCGGCCGGCCTCGTCAGCGGCATGGCCGGAAAGGCCTGCCACGCGCTGCAACACGTCGGCAAGCTGGCGAAAGCGGGTGGGAAGCTGATCACCGGCCACCCGGGTGCGGCCCTCAGTACGCTCGAGGGGACCGGCACCGGCGCCACGACCGCGCTGGGCCTCGCCGCGATCGTCACCTGGGTTCTCGGAGGGGCGAAGTTCGCCCTGCACCTAACGGCAAAGGTCCTGGCGCAGACCACCAGCCCGAGGCTGGGCAGCACCTGGTTCTCCTCGGCCTACTGGCGTATCGCTGCTGTCGCCGCTGTGTTGACCCTGCCGTTCCTCTTCGCCGCGACGGTGCAGGCGCTGATGCACTCGGACCTGTCGCTGCTCGCGCGAGCAGTGCTCGGCTACCTGCCGCTGGCGATGCTGGCGATCAGCGTCGCCGCGCCGATCACGATGCTGTTGCTGGCGGCCTCGGACCAGCTCTCGGCCATCGTCTCCGCCGCGGCGGGAAACTCGGGCGAGGACTTCCTGGGCCGAGCCTGGGGCCTCGCGGGTGGATTGACCATTCTCTCTGGCTCTCCGTTCGTCATGTTCCTGGTCGGCCTGTTCACGGCCGCCAGCGCGATCATGCTGTGGCTCGAGCTGGCGGTGCGCGAGGCCGCCGTCTATGTCGTCGTGCTGATGCTCCCGATTGCCTTCGCGGCGCTCGCGTGGCCCGCCCGGCGGGTGTGGGCGGTCCGCGCGGTCGAGCTGCTGGTGGCGCTGATCCTGTCGAAGTTCGCCATCGTCGCCGTGCTCGCGCTCGGAGGGGCGGCTCTGGAGCACGCCAGCACCTTCAGCGTGACCACCCTGGTGGCGGGAGCCGCACTGGTGGCGATCGGCGCGTTCGCACCGTGGGCGATGTTGCGGCTACTGCCGCTCTCAGAGCTCGCCAGCGGGACGGCTGGAGCGCTGCGACCGGGAACCCACGCGATGTTGCGCCCGGCGTTGCACCACACCGGCATGGCCGCGCACGCGGGGACAGGCTGGATCGAGCACATGACCGGCGCCATGCGCGACATGGCGCCGACGGATCCGGTCCAGGACGCGTCCGAGAGTGCCGCCGATTCGCGGACGCGGCAACTCGGGGAGACCCTGCCCGGGGCGCTGCGGGCTCCGGGGTCCCCGAGCACGGCCTCTCAGGCTGGGCCAACTGACCAGGAAAGTGGGGCGCAGGCGATTCCGGCGCCCCAGCCTCCATCAGGGCTCGCGTCCGACCCCCCGGCAACAGCGGCGGGAACGGGGCGCGACGAGGCCAGGGCGGTCGCGGACGGCTCCCCGCCGTCCAGTCAGCCCGGGCCCGAGCCCGATCTCGGCGAAGCTGACGCCGGCACCGACCGCGGCGGGGAGACGAGCGAGCGGCTGCCCGGCATGGCCCCGATGTGGCAGGCGGCAGATCTCTCCTGGACGCCGCTGACCCTCGGTCCGCAGGGATGGCCGCCACCGAGGCTGTGGCCGCCGGAGGGCCAGGATGACTCCGGTCTCACGGGCGGGGAACCGGGGGGGGACCGCGATGCGGATGATCCCGACCCGCGGCCGCCCAAGCAGCCGCCGCCGGGGGCGGGGCCATGAGTCCTTCGCGCCTGAGCTACAGGTTCGGGCCGCTCGAGCGCCGGGGAATCCTCGGTCCGGTACGGGCCGGCCAGGCGGCCATGCTGGCCATTGGAGGGCTACTGGCGATCCTGGTGCTCGACCACGACCCGACGGTCACCGGGGCGCTGTTGGGCACGGTGCTGTTCGGGGCTGCGGTGGCGCTGGCGGTAACGCCGCTGGGCACACGCACGGCGCACGAGTGGGCGCCGATCGCGGGGGCATTCGCATTTCGCCACGCCCGCCGTGCGACACGCTTCACTTCACCGGTGCCGGCCCGCGGGATGCTGGCCCGCCGGCGCGGCGTGAAGGACAGGACGGTGGAGATCGAGGCCACCGCCCCCGTCCCACCGGCCGCGCTGCGAGGGGTGCGGATTCTCGACGCCGCCTACCGCGACCGTCCACTCGGCGCCCTCTCCGAATGCTCGGGGCGGCGGTTGACCGCCGTGCTCGCCTGTCGCGTGGTCGCCTTCTCGCTGCTGGACGCCGACGCTCAGGAACGCCGCCTGGCTCGCTGGGGACTCGTGCTCTCGGGAACGGCGAGCACCGCGATCCGGCGAATCCAGTGGGTGGAGCGCACCGCGCCGGCCCAGGGGGACGAACTGGCTCGATGGGTGCACGGCGAGCGTGACCCCGCGGTGCCGTTGCGCGGCACGGCGATGATCGAGTCCTATCTGGAGCTGATCGGAACCACGGCCAGAGTCACGCAGGAGCACGAAATCCTGGTCGCGATCCAGGTCGATGGGGCCAGGGTTCGAGACCGCGGTGCCGACGTCGTGGTGCGGGCTCTGGTCGAGCAGATCGAGCGCGTGGCGCAAGGACTCGAGGCGGCAGAGGTGACGGTGCTGGGCGCCCTCAGCGCCGGTCAGCTCGCCCGCGCGCTGCGGACCGCCTTTGATCCCTACGCACGGGCCGAGCTGGCCGCGCTGGACAGCGTTGACTCCACGCGCGACGGCTTGGCGGCGGCCAACGCATGGCCGCTGGGGGCTCGCGAAGCCTGGGACCACTACCGCAGCGATGGCGCGGTGCACGCGACGTACTGGATCGGCGGCTGGCCGCGCATCGACGTCTCGCCGATGTTCATGGATGCGCTGCTTGGTCGCTCGAGCGCGGTGCGGACGGTCGCGGTGACCTTCGAGGCGATTCCGTCCGAGCGCTCGACCCGGGAGGTCGAGGCGTCGATCACCCGCGACCAGGCCGATCGCGAGCTGCGCCACCGCTTCGGCCAGTCCGAGACCGCCCGGCAGCGACAGGCGCAGGAGTCGACGCTACGCCGTGAGGCCGAGCTCGCCGCCGGACACAGCGAGGTCCGGCTGGCGGGTTTCGTCACGGTGTCCGGGCGCGACCTCGACGATCTGCGCCGATCCAGCTCAGAGGTGCTCGAGCACGCGGCTCGGGCCCGGCTCGAGTGCCATCGCATGTACGGCCAGCAAGCCGACGCGTTCAGCTTCACGCTTCCCCTCTGCCGAGGGCTGCGGTGATGGCGATCTCGCGTGGGGAGATTCTCGTGTGCCGCCGGGTGCGCCGGGCCGCCTCATGAGCCTTCGCGCCGCGCAGCGCCCGGGCCACCGGTGCACGACCCGACATGCCCAGGCGATCTATCCCTTCATGACCGCGGGAGGCCTGGGCGCGCGCGGCGTGTTCATCGGCCGCGACTCGAGCGGGGGAGCGTTCTGCTACGACCCGTGGGTCCTGTACGGCGACGGCGTGCTCGACGATCCGAACGTGATCGTGCTCGGCAAGCTCGGCCAGGGCAAGAGCTCGCTGGTCAAGACGCTGCTGTGGCGGATGCTGCTGTTCGGGCGCCGGGCGTTCGTGCTCGACGTCAAGCGTGAGTACGGGCCGTTGTGCGACGCGCTCGGCGTACAACCCATCTCGCTCGTCCCCGGCGGTGGGGTTCGCCTCAATCCGCTGGCCTCCCGGCCCGAGGAGCACGCCCAGCTCGAGCTGTTGCGCGCCGTCACGGTGACCGCGATCGGCGCCCCGCTGACCCAGATCGAGGCCGCTGCCCTACGCGAGGCGCTGCGGGCGGTGCGGGTCGGCGGAGCCAGAGCAGCGGCTGAGCCGACCCTGCCCGACATCGCGGCGGTGCTGTTCGCCCCGGTGGCCGAGATGGCCGCGAGGCTGAACACGACCGCGCAGCGGCTCGCGGTCGACGGGCGTCGTGCCGCGCTCGCGCTCCAGGACCTCTGCGAAGGACCGCTGCGGGGGATGTTCGACGGACCGACCACCCCGGGACTGGATCTCGATGCGAAGCTGCTGGTGCTCGACCTGCACGAGGTCAGAGACTCGCCGGCGGTGGGAATCCTGATGGCGTGCGCGACCGCGTGGATGAGCGCGCTGCTCGCGCGGATGGCGCAGCGCCCCGACCGCGAGCGACTGGTCAACGTCGCCGACGAGTCCTGGAAGATCGTTCAGCACACCGGGCTCGGAGAGTGGTTTCAGTCGAACTTCAAGCTGGCGCGCCAGTTCGGGGTGATGAACCTGGTCGTCCTGCACAAGCTCGCCGACCTGCAGACCGCGGGCGACGCCGGATCCCGCGCGGCCCGGATCGCCGAGGGGCTGGTGGCCGATGCCTCGACCCGGATCGTCTACCACCAGGACGAGAGCCAGGTCCCCCTCACCCGCACCCTGCTGGGACTCTCCGAGAGCGAGGGTCAGTTGATCTCGATGCTGTCGGCGGGGCAGGCGCTGTGGCGGGTGGGCTCGAGGTCGTTCGTGGTCCAGCATTACCGCTCGCGCATCGAGGCCGAGATGACCGACACCGATGTTGGAATGAGGGTCACCGACGGCCGGTTGGGGCGCGGATGACCGCCATCTCAATCGGGGGTGCGCGCCGATGACCGAGAACCGTCCCGGTGGGGTGTCCGACGCGGCCATCCTCGTGATGCTGGCCGGGGTGCTCGCGGTCGGCGTCCTGCTGTGGCTGTGGGGCGGGATCGCCGGGGCGCTGTTCGGTCGCGGCTGGCCGAACGTGCGCGCCGACCAGTTCCTCGGCGTGATCGCTCGGCTGCCGTCCCGGCTGTCGAACCCGGCCGCGGCCTGGCCGAGCCCCGTGCGCTCACGGCTGCCGGGGCCGGGCGGGTTCTACGGCGCGCTGGGCCTCCTGGCCGCCGCGGGGTGGGCGCTGACCCTGGCGGCGATCCGCACGGGCGCGACCGCCGCGCTGCGCCCTCGCAGCAGCGGCGCCAGATGGGCGTCGGCCTCCGAGTTGCGAGTATTGCGGGGGCGGCCGGGATCCTCGCGCTGCGGACGCCTGGTGCTGGGGCGCCGCTACGGGCGGCTGCTGCACGCCGAGCACCGGCACGCGCTGGTCGCCTTCGGTCCGCCTCAGTCGGGCAAGTCAGCGGGCCTGGCGGTGCCGGCGCTGCTCGAGTGGGAGGGCCCGGCAGTGGCCTCCTCGATCAAGACCGACCTGCTCGGCGCGACGCTCCGGCGCCGCCGGGAGCTCGGGACGGCGTTGATCTTCGATCCGTTCGGACTGGCCGGCATGCCCTCGCACACGTGGTCGCCGCTGCACGGCGCCCGCACCTGGGACGGAGCGCTCGAGGTCGCCTGGCGGATGGCCGCTGCCGGCGAGGTCGATCAGCGCGGTGTCGAGGGGGGCGACTTCTGGGCCATCGCCGCCGAGCAGCGTCTCGCGCCGCTGCTGTACACCGCCGCCGCGACAGGCGAGGGGATGGACAGCGTCGTGCGCTGGGCCTACGGCCAGGGCTCCCGAGACCTGCACGACGCGCTCGGCCGCCTCGCCGACAGCGCCCGTGACGAGGACGAGCGCGCCGGCGCCCATGCCGCCTATGACGCGGTTCGCGCGTTCGAGTCCCAGGCCGATCGGACTCGGTCCTCGATCGAGGCCACCGCTCAGGCGCTGCTGCGGGCCTACCGGTTCACGCGGGTGGCTCGCTCGGCCCAGTCGTGCGAGATCACCCCCGACCGACTCCTCGATCAGACCGCCACCCTGTACCTGATCGGAGATGCCAAGGCATCGAAGCTCCTGCGCCCGATCTTCCTGGCGCTGCTTTCGGAGATCGTCGACCGCGCCTACGAGCGGGCCACGCTCGCCGGAGGCAAGCTCGAGTGCCCGCTCCTGCTGTGCCTGGACGAGGCCGGCAACGTGGCGCCGCTTCCGAACCTGGCCGAGATCGCCTCGACCGCACCGAGCCACAACATCCAGCTCATCTCGATCTTCCACGACCTGGCGCAGGCGCGCAGCCGCTATCGCCAGCAGGCCGAGACGGTCGTCAACAGCCACCGGGCGCGGATGCTGCTCCCCGGCGTAGCCGACCTCGAGACGCTGCGCTACTTCGCCGGGCTCGCGGGGGAGGAGGAGGCGAAGGATCTCACCCGGACCACCGGCGCCGGTGGGACGAGTCGATCGACGGCCCACCGGCGTCGGCCGCTGATGGCCCCTGAGGCGCTTCGACAGCTGCCCGAGCGTCACGCGCTGCTGCTCTACGGGCGGATCCCGCCAACGGAGCTGCAGCTGCGGATGTGGTTCGAGGATCGTCGCCTGCGCAGGCTGGGCGGATCATGAGCTGGCCCGAGCCAGAGGATGAACGCTTTGAGCCCGACGGTGAGCCCGGGGCCTGGGAGGATCCGGAGGGCCGGCGCTGGCCGCTTGACTGGCGGGGCCTCTACCCGCGTGAGCGCTGGCTCTGGTTCGAGCAGCTATGGACCGACGTGTGCCTGCTCCGCGAGCGCTACCGCCTTGCGGTCAGGTCGGGGTGGTGGGAGGATCAGATCCAGGTCGAGACGCTGGCCGCGCTCGCCGCCTGGATCGAACGCTACGACTCGGGCGAGTGGGACGACCCGCCCGGCAAGCTGTCGCTGCTCTACGACCTCGAGCGCGTCAACGCTCTGCTGCGCGACGGAAACGATCCATTCCATCCCGATCGGGACCGACTGGCCTTCGCCCGCCACCTGGTCGAGCTCGGGTGCCAGCCGCCGCCGGAGGGAGAGCTGGCGGAGGGCGGCGAATGGAGCACCGGACCGAGGGCGGGCGGTCGCGGCGGTCGCGGACCGGGGGCTGACGGGGCGGATGACATCCTGGCTACGTGACCACCCGCGCGAGCTTCCCCCTCGGCGCCGGCGTGACCCTCGCGCAGCTCGGCCGTGACCCGCACCGGCTGCTCGCCAGGCTACGGGAGCACGAGCCGGTTTCGTGGCTCGCCGCCCTCGACGGCTGGCTGGTGACCAGATACGACCTCGCGCTCAGAGTCATGCGCGACTCAGCGACGTTCACAGTTGACGATCCGCGCTTCTCCACCGCACAGGTCATCGGACCGAGCATGCTCAGTCTCGATGGCGCGCAGCATTCCCGGCACCGGGATCCCTTCGCAGCGGCCTTTCGCCCCGGCGCGGTGCGAGAGCGGTTCGCCGACGCGGTGGCGGCGGAAGCGCAGCGGCTGATCGACTCGCTCGAGCCGGCCGGCGGCGCCGAGCTTCGCGGCTCGTTCGCGGGACCGCTCGCCGCCTCGATCGTCACTCGCGCGCTGGGGTTGGAGCAGAGAGAGGTTGATCGCGTGCGCGCCTGGTACGACGAGATCGTCCACGCGGTGACCGAGATCACCGCGGGCCATCCCCTCGCGCCGGAAGGCGAGCAGGCGTTCGGCGAGCTGCGAGTCAGGCTGGAAGGAGTCACCGATGGCGGCGAGCGGTCCTCGCTGCTCACCGCCGCCGCTCTGGCCGCCGCTCCCCTGACGAGAGACCAGACCATCGCGAACGCCGCCGTGCTGCTGTTCGGCGGGATCGAGACCACCGAGGGCATGATCGCCAACGTCGTCCTGCACCTGCTCGAGCGTCCCGATCAGCTGGGGCGG
Source organism: Solirubrobacteraceae bacterium (assembly GCA_050999075.1). GTDB lineage: Bacteria > Actinomycetota > Thermoleophilia > Solirubrobacterales > Solirubrobacteraceae > Palsa-465. The sequence continues at coordinate 15,093 of JBPCPO010000022.1, read as the reverse complement.
GTGCGAGGTGATGCGAAGCGGCTCGACATCGCGGTCGAGGAGTCGCTCCGTCTCGAGCCGGCGGCCGCGGTGATCGACCGCTATGCCACCAGCGATGAAGAGCTCGGCGGGATCCCTATCGGGCGCGGCGACCTGGTGCGGGTCTCGATCAGCGCCGCCAACCGCGATCCCGCCGTGTTCCCGAATCCCGACGGACTCGATCTGAGCGGCGCCAACGGGCGCCGCCACCTCGCCTTCGCCCACGGCCCCCATGTTTGCCTGGGCGTTCATCTCGCGCGGCTGGAGGCACGCACCGCGCTGGCGGCACTGCTGCAGCGGCTGCCGCGGCTGCGGCTGGACCCCGACCGGCCCTCCTCGGTGCGAGGACTCGTGTTCCGCAAGCCACCAACGTTGCATGTGCTGTGGAGCTGAATCAGCGCCCGGCTCCGCCCTGCCGAGTTACGCACGCACCGGGAGAGACTGGTTCAACAGGTGGTAGGTGACAGGTGGTAGAATTTTGGGATGAAGAAGACGAGCATCTACATCGAGCCGTCTGTGGATGTCGCGCTGGCCCGGCGCGCCGCCGCCGAAGGCACCACCAAGGCCGAACTGATCCGTGTGGCACTGAGCGACGCGGTACGGGAGTCGCTGCACGTTCGGCCCCGCGCGCGCGGGGTCTTCAGCGGCCCGGCTGACCTCGGTGAGCGGGCCGACGGGCACCTCGCCGAGTCTGGGTTCGGCGAGCGGTGATTGTCGACACATCGGTGATCGTCGCCTACATGAATGCTGGCGACACGCATCATGCTGCCGTGGCCGCGTGGATGGACGAAGTGCCCGACGACTTGATCACGACACCGCTGGTCCTGGCCGAAGTCGATCATCTCGTGGCTACTCGGGGCGGGGTGGCATCGCTGCGCGCCCTGCACGCGGACCTCGCCGCCGGGGCCTACGTGATCGATTGGTGGCCGGGGGCGATCGTTCCAATGGCGCGCGTTGCCGCCCGCTACTCGGACTGCGGTCTGGGTTTGACCGATGCCTCTCTCGTCGTGCTCGCCGACAGACTGGGGACGATCGAGATCGCAACGCTCGACGAGCGCCACTTTCGCGCCGTCGCACCGCTCGTCGGCGGCGATGCCTTCCGGCTGCTCCCCTTCGACCGGTAAGTCGAGCCGGTCGCTCGGCTTCCCCCTGCGGGACGAGCTCCTCCGCGACGCGGTGAGCTTCCTTCCTGCGCGATGATGCACCTCGAGATCCACCCGCGAACGTAGGAGAAGCCGATGGCACTGAACCGGCAGGGCGCGAGCAGAGCGCGCAACCATCCGATCGCCGCCCCCGTTCACCATCCCGACACCACGGCGGAGATGCCGATCGATCGACTCTCCGAGACGGGGATCAGCGGCGAGACGGCCTACGAGCTGATCTCCAGCGAACTTCTGCTCGACGGCCAAGCCCGGCTCAACCTGGCCACGTTCGTGACCACCTGGATGCCGTCGATCGCCGCCCGGCTGATGGCGGACACCGCGGACAAGAACATGATCGACAAGGACGAGTACCCGCAGACGGCGGAGCTCGAGTCGCGCTGCGTCAACATCCTGGCGCAACTGTGGGGCTCGCCCGAGCACGAGCATGCCACCGGCTGCTCGACGACCGGCTCGAGCGAGGCGGCGATGCTGGCCGGACTGGCCCTCAAGTGGCGCTGGCGCGAGCGCCGCTGCGCGGCGGGCCAGCCGACCGACCGGCCGAACCTCGTGATGGGCGTCAACGTTCAGGTCTGCTGGGACAAGTTCTGCCGCTACTGGGACGTGGAGCCGCGGCTGGTGCCGATGGAGGGCGACCGCTTCCACCTCAGTGCCGCCGACGCGGTCGCCCAGTGCGACGAGAACACGATCGGCGTCGTCGCGATCCTCGGGTCCACCTTCGACGGCAGCTACGAACCGGTCAAGGAGATCGCGACCGCACTGGACGAGCTCGAACGCGATCGCGGCCTGTATGTACCCGTGCACGTCGACGCGGCTTCGGGAGGATTCGTCGCGCCCTTCCTGACGCCCGACCTGGAATGGGACTTTCGCCTGGAACGGGTGCAGTCGATCAACGCCTCCGGCCACAAGTACGGCCTCGTCTATCCGGGCGTGGGCTGGGCGATCTGGCGCAACAAGGAGGCGCTGCCCTCAGATCTGATCTTCGACGTCAACTACCTCGGTGGCCACATGCCGACCTTCGCGCTGAACTTCTCGCGGCCGGGTAGCGAGGTCGTCGCGCAGTACTTCATGTTCATGCACCTCGGTCGCGAGGGCTACCGCCGCACGATCCAGACCGCGCAGGACGTGGCCCTCCACCTCTCGGAGGGGATCGCCAAGCTCGGACCGTACCGTCTCATCTCCGAAGGTCGTGAGCTACCGGTGTTCGCATTCGCGCTCGCCCCCGAGGTCGAGAACTACTCCGTGTTCGACGTCTCGGACCGCCTGCGTCAGCGCGGGTGGCTGGTCCCGGCGTATACGTTCCCAGCCAACCGCACCGACCTGAGCGTGCTGCGGATCGTCGTGCGCGCCGGCATGAGCCACGAGATGGCGGAGCTGCTGCTGGGACACCTGGGAGAGCAGACCAATTTTCTGCAGTCGCTCGACCGCCCGCTCCCGAGCGAGAACCCGGACCGTCGCAAGGCGTTCGCGCATTGAGACCCTCTCCGCGCCCGCGCATTGAGGCCCTCTCAGCCCGTGGATGACCTCTGCATCGCTCGAACCTACCTCCTACACCAGCGCCGCCAGCTCCCGCCCCGCCCGCTCGATCTCCGCCAGCGTCCCCGCCTCTAGCACCGCCTGCAGATCGAGGATGCGGGCGCCGAAGGCGTCGAGCTCGCGTGTACCCACGATCGCGTGGCAGGGGACGCCGGCCTGCCGCGCGCGGGTAGCGATTTCGGACACCGCCTTGCCGGCGAGGCTCTGCTGGTCGAGCTTGCCCTCCCCGGTCACCACCGCGCGCGCGGCCCGCATCCGCCGGTCGAACCCCAGCGCGTCGAGCACGAACGAGGCTCCCGGAACGAGCTCGGCGCCGAACGCGGCCCACAGCCCGCCTGACAGGCCCCCGGCGGCGCCGGTCATCGGCACCCCGCGCGGATCGCGCTCGAGCTGCGGTGCGAGCGCGTGCAGCCGGTCGGTCAACCGGCGCACCTCCCGAGCGTCGGCTCCCTTCTGGGGGGCGAACACGCGGGCGGCATCCTCGAACGGCGTCCGGACGTCGCACAGGACCGCCAGCCGCGCGGCGCGCAGGCCGCCGCCCTCGTGGATGGCCGCGATCGCACCCGCGCCGCCATCGGTGGTGGCGCTGCCGCCGACACCGAGGTACACGACCCCAGCGCCCGCCGCCACGGCGGCCAGGATCAGCTCGCCGGTCCCCACCGTGCTCGCCGCCACGGCGTCGCGGTCCTGCGCCGCCACCAGCCCCAGGCCGCTCGCCGCCGCTGTCTCGACGATCGCCGCCACGCCCCGGCCGAGAGCTCCTCGCCGGACCGCCGGACCGCCGGAGCTGGCCGGAACCAACCCGAAGTCAGCGCTGATCGACCTCCCGAGCGGATCGTGCACGGTGGCCCGTTCCCGCTCACCTCCGAGCGCTTCCAGCAACGCGTCCAGGGTTCCCTCGCCCCCGTCCGCCACCGGGCAGAGATCCACCTCGCGACCGCGGGCCTCCAATCCACGCGCGATCGCGGCGGCGACCGAGGTGGCCGAGAACGTCCCCTTGAACGAATCCGGTGCGACGAGCACCGAGGTGGGGATGCCGCCTGCGGCCATCACCGTCATCCTGTCAGTCGATGGCTGATCACACGATCATCGAGGCGGCCGGGCGCGAGGTCCGCATCTCCAATCCGGACAAGGTCTTCTTCGCGGAGTGCGGGATCACCAAGCTCGACCTGGTCCACTACTACCTCGGCCTGGCCGAGCCGGTGATCAACCATCTGCGCGACCGCCCCACGGTGCTCAAGCGCTACGTCAACGGCGCCGCCGAGAAGCCCTTCTTCCAGAAGCGCGTGCCCGAATCGGCGCCCGACTGGCTCCTGACGGCGACAGTCACCTTCCCGAGCGGACGATCGGCGCGCGAGCTGCTGCCCAACGACCCCGCCCACCTGGTCTGGGCGCTCAACCTGGGCGTGATCGACTGGAATCCCTGGCCGGTGCGAAATCCCGATCTCGACCATCCGGACGAGCTGCGCGTGGATCTCGATCCGACGCCGCAGGCCAGCTGGGACGACGTGCGGCGCGTGGCGCTGGTCGTCCACGGGGTGCTCGAGGACCACGGCCTGACCGGCTTCCCCAAGACCAGCGGCTCGCGCGGTATCCACGTGAACGTCCGGATCGAGCCCCAGCAGGACTTCGACGCCGTGCGACGGGCCGCACTCGCGCTGGCCCGCGAAGTCGAGCGGCGGGCGCCGGACCTCGCCACCAGCAAGTGGTGGAAGGAGGAGCGCCACGGCGTGTTCGTCGACTACAACCAGAATGCGCGAGATCGGACCACGGCGTCGGCGTACTCGGTGCGGCCGACTCCGGATGCGCGTGTGTCGACGCCGCTCAACTGGGATGAAGTCCCGGAGTGCGATCCGGCGGCATTCACCATCGACAGCGTACCGGCGCGGTTCGCGCAGCTTGGAGACCCGGGCGCGGGGATCGACGACGCGGTCGGCTCACTCGAAGCGTTGCTCGAGCTCGCGGCGCGCGACGAAGCCGCGGGGCTGCCCGACGCGCCCGATCCAGGAGCTGTCCCGGTGCCCGCGCCAGGCAAGGCGGTCGGCCCGACCGGGCGGCGCCGAACCAACGCGCCATTGATCGAGATCGCTCGCGCGGCCACCCAGGCTGAAGCGCTCCAAGGCCTGGAACGCTGGAAGTCGCGCCACTCAGACGTGGCAGCCCACCTGGAAGCCGCGGACGTGCTGGTGGACTCGATGCGCGGCCGCAGCACCACCTGGACGCGGATCCGGCTCAACCTGAGACACGTACCAGAGGCGGATCGGCCGGCTCAGGAAGCGCTGGAAGTTGATTTCAACCCCTGGCAAGTCTGAGCGGACCTTCTCCTCACGGAACGTCCCCTCACGGAAGTGCTCACCGCCGCATGCGGGGGTTCAAATCCGGCCGCGGTTGCGCTCCACGGCGCGGATGAGCCTTTGGGAGCGTTGGTCGGCGTAGTGGTTGTTGACCACGAACAGGGCGTGAATCACTCCGGGCGCCCAGCCGAGCAACGTCAAGGGGATACTGAGAAGCGCCTGGAATGGTTTGCCGCACAGCAACACCGCGAGAGGCGGGAGCAGGACGGCGACCAGGTACAGCATGTGACGAGTCTCCTCCGTCAGGCGATCTTGTCGGGATCCCGACCTCGCGATGACCCAGCTAGGACGCGCTGCGAGGGCTGAGAGTTGCATCCACAGGACTGTCACTCACCCACTCCTGTGGTAAGCCTCGGCGGGGGTTCACCACTGAACTGCAATGCTGAGCCAAGCGCGAGCGGCTGCGACCCGCGGCCCGACACGCGGAGGCGCGACCTGCTCCTCGAGGGAAGCGGCTACCAGATCTGATTCAGGCTAAGAGTGAAGCCGGGTAGCTCACGCACTACGTCGCCTGGCTGATCAACAGCACGACGACCGCGGCGGTGGCAAGAACGAGTGTGCCCCAGCCGAGGACGGCTTGGAGTGACGTGTTGCGCAGGTTGCCCATGAGGCGTCGGTCGCTGGCCAGCAGCAGGATGAAGGCCAGCACGATCGGCACCAGGATGCCGTTGAGCACCTGGATCCCGACCAGCAGGCCGATCAGAGGAATGCCCGGCCACTCGGCCACCGCTGCCCCGAGGACAATCAGCACGCTGAACAGCCCGTAGAACACCGGCGCCCGTCGAAAATCCAGGCCGACGCCTTTGCGAAAGCCGAATGCCTCGCTGACCGAGTAAGCGGTCGCCAGTGGCACCACCCCCCCAGCCAGCATGGACGCGCCAAGCAGACCCACCGCGAACAGGCCGACGGCCGAATCGCCTGCAATCGGGCGCAGCGCCTGCGCCGCATCCGAGGCAGATTGAATGTCGGTGGTGCCGTGGGCGTGGAGCGTCGCCGCCGTGGCGATGATCACGCACGCCCAGATCAGATTGCCGAGAACCGCTCCGGCGTATGCGTCAGTCCGTTCAGCCGAGTAGTGTCGCGATGCGACACCCTGCTCGACGACCGCGCTCTGCTGAAACAGCTGCTGGTACGGCGTGATCGTCGTCCCGATCATCGCGACCAGCAACAGCAGGTATGCCGAGTCGCCGCGCAGGTCGGGGACCAGCGCCCCGTGGGCCACGTCGCCCCAATCCGGATGGGCGAGCAGAACCGCTGCCGGATAGGCCAGAAATGCGAGCGTCATCACCAGGAAGATGCGCTCCGCCCGACTGTAGCTGCCGAACAGCACCAGCAGCCACACCAGCAGCGCGCTTGCAAGAACGGCGATGCTGGGGCTGAGCCCAAGCAGCTCGGCGGCAGCCGCCACACCGGCGAACTCCGTTGCCACGACGCCGCCGTTGCCGAGCAGAATCACTCCGACCGCCAGCAGGGCCCAGCCAATCCCGTACCGCTCGCGCACCAGGTCCAGCAGTCCGCGGCCGGTTGCTGCGCCGAGTCGAGCGGCCATCTCCTGGACAACCGCAAGCGCTACCGTCAGCAGCAACAGCAGCCACAGCAGGTCGTACCCGAGCCGCGCGCCGACCACACTCGTGGTGCCGATGCCACCGGCGTCGTCGCCGGCTACCGAGGCAATCACGCCCGGACCAAGGATGGCCAGCCAGCGCAACACTCCGACCGGTGCGCGACGCAGCCCGCGCAACTTGACACTCCGCCCGCGCACGTACATCCGAACGCCCGGCCGGATCGTTCGGGGGCGCGTCAGCACCACGTCCATTTCGCGGCTCATGAGAACACGCGCGGGACGTACTCTCTCCACGATGCGGGCGTGAGCATTGCGACGGCCGCCTCGACGGTAATCGCTCCCAGGAGGCGTCCGTCACGCGCGACTACCGGCAGGGCGGCCAGGTGCTCTTCCACTACGCGCCTGGCCGCTTCCACCGCGGGCTGGAGTGGATCAATGGACACCACGTCGCGGCGCATCACCTCGCCCAACACGCAGCAGTCGTCTTTGACCAGCAGATCGCGCAGGGTGATCACACCACACAGGATGCGCTGCGCCGCGTCCTCGACAACGTAAATGTAGTACACGAAGTCGGGTGCGGCGATATGGTCGCGCAGCTCGGACCGCGCCTGCTTGACCGTCAGCCAGGCCGACGCGACCGGGATGTCGTTGGTCATGATGCCGCCCGCTGTGTCTTCTGGATACCGCAACAGGTCGATGATGCGTTCGGCATTTGGAGCTGGCAGGTGTTCCAGACACCGTTTCGCGGAGGCTTCCTCCAGGTGGCCTACGAGGTCCGCGGCGCGATCCGGAGCCATCAGCGCCAGCAGGCGTACCGCCTGCTTTTCGTCGAGGTCCTCGAACACCTGCAGCTGGCGCTCGGGGCTCATGGCTTCGAGCGTGTCGGCCGCTACCGGATCCGGCAGCAGCGTCAACAGCTCGGCAGCGTGGTGATACGGCACGTCCTCCGCGAGCCGGGCGATTGCCGGCGGTGACAGCCGCGCGATGCGTCGGTGATAGTCGCCGTTTTCGAGCGCCGTTCGTGGATCGCCGCGCAAAAACTCCACGTCGCGCCAATCGACCAGGCGGCGACCAGCCCCGCCACCCAGCAAGCCGCGACCGAGTCGACGCAACACAGCCCAGGGGCTGATATCCGCGGCGCGCAGCCAGAGCTGGCCGTTATCTTCGCCGAGCCAGAGATCGTTCGCGCGCATGGTCTGGCGATGCGCCACGTCGATGAGCAGGGCGTCCAGGATGTCGCGGCGGAGCAGGACGGTGCGCCTGAGCGCGTCCATCGGCGCGGCTCGGCCCGTGTGCAGATCGGTGACGCGCAGTCTGGACAGCCGCCAGTCGCTGCTGATGACCGCCTCCCAGGGCAGCTCCATCTGATTGCCCCGCGAGCCCGTGAAAAAGATGCGCGTCACGGGTGGGTAGTCGCCAGCGGACAGGTCCACGGCCAGGTCGATGAGCTGAGCGCGTGTGCCGCGCCGATCGACGATGCGGTGACGCCGCAGTTCCGAGAGCATCACCACGTTGGGCCCCCATGAGGCAACCCGTATGCCAGGCCAGAATTACGCCGACACCTTCGAGACACCATCCGTGGGCGCATGCCTTGCCGCGGTCCTTGGACGGGTAGTATGCCTAGCTTGTATGCAAACAGTACCCGCGCAGGATCGGGACGTGTGCGCTTGGGGCCCCGCTTCACAGCCGGAGTCCCGCTGGCCGGCCTCCCTCGCGGTGGTCGCGGCGGTCCTCTTGTATGTCACGTTGCCGGAGCGTTTGACGCTTGGACCGACCTGGCTGTTTCCACTGCTGGAGCTGGCGCTTCTGGTGCCACTGTCGATAGGAGTGCCGATGCGTCACGCTCGCGAGACACGTGTGCATCGCATGACGTCGATTGCGTTGATCGCGGTTGTCAATGCAGCCAACGTCGCGTCGCTGGTCCGGTTGGTAGACAGCTTGCTGAGCGGAGGCTCGAGCGGCGGGGCGCAGTTGATCTTCGCGGCGATGCAGATCTGGCTCACGAATGTGATTGTGTTCGGGCTGTGGTACTGGGAACTGGACCGGGGTGGGCCGAGCGACCGTTGCAAGCCAGAGCATCGTGAGCCGGACTTCCTGTTTCCGCAGATGACCACGCCTGCCGCGGCGCCGCCGACCTGGGCACCACGCTTTCTGGACTACCTGTACCTGGCGTTCACCAACGCTACGGCGTTCAGTCCGACCGATACGCTGCCACTCACCAACTGGGCCAAGATCCTGATGGCCGTGCAGTCGTTGGCGTCGCTGCTGACGGTTGCCCTGGTCGCCGCGCGTGCGGTAAACATACTCCAGTGAAAGCGCGCTGATCGGGTCGGATGCAAGAGCTCGATTCTTCGCTCGACATGTTCGGCGGCGTGATCGTCGATACCGAGCACCTGCCCACGGATGCGGAGGAATTCGAGACCAGGCTGGCCCGGTCGCTCGAAACGTGGAAGTCAGCCGGATCTCGACTGGTGTGGCTCGACGTACCGCTGCAACGCGCGGCGCTCATTCCGGTGGCGGTGTCGGCTGGATTTTTCTTCCACCACAGCAACGAGGGTGACCTGATGATGGTGTGCCGGCTGGTGGAGGGCGCGTTCGTGCCCACCCACGCGACGCACTACATTGGAGTTGGCGGGGTGGTACTCAACGACCGCCAGGAATTGCTGGTGGTGTGCGAAAAGCACCGCCGCACCAGCCGGCCGTACTACAAGTTGCCTGGCGGAGCGCTCCAACCCGGGGAGCACCTGGTCGACGCGGTCTTGCGCGAGGTGCTCGAAGAGACGGGGGTCAGCGTCAAGTTCGAGGCGCTGGTGTGCTTCAGACATTGGCACGGCTACCGCTACGGCAAGTCCGATATCTACTTTGTGTGTCGTCTGTCGCCGTTGAGCCAGGACGTCACCATGCAGGTGGATGAGATCGAAGAGTGCTTCTGGATGCCGGTTGCGGACTACTTCGCATCCGACCTGGTCAGCGAGTTCAACAAACGCATCGTGCGCGCGGCGCTGGCCAGTCCGGGCGTGCAGCCCGAATGGATCGACGGCTACGCCGATCCGGCGCGCTACGAGTTTTTCATGCCGCACGAACCTGGCCAGCCTCCAGCGACGGAATGAGGTTTTCCTCGCGTGCCGGACGACGTAACCTCGACAGCCGCAATGCTGGCGCGGGTTAACGGCTAGCACTATCTGGCGTGCGGTGGCCAGCCCGAGGCGGGCAGCTGGGAGGCTAGCCCGCCCGGGCCGGTTTCAGTAGCGGTAGTGGTCGGACTTGTACGGCCCTTCGACCGGCAGGTTTACGTACTCGGCTTGCTCGGCGGACATCTGGGTCAGGTGTGCTCCGAGAGCTTCGACGTGGACCCTGGCGATCTTTTCGTCGAGGTGCTTGGGCAGCACGTAGACCTTGTTCTCGTAGTTCGCGTGGCGAGTGAAGATTTCGATCTGGGCCAGCACCTGGTTCGAGAACGAGGTGGACATCACAAAGCTCGGGGGGCCGGTCGCGTTGCCAAGGTTCAGCAGCCGACCTTCGGACAGCACGATGATGACGTGGCCATCCGGGAAGATCCACTGATCGACCTGAGGCTTGATGTTGTCTTTCTTAATGCCCGGCGTCCTGGCCAGCCCGGCCATGTCGATTTCGTTGTCGAAATGGCCGATGTTGCCGACGATGGCCTGGTGCTTCATGCGCCGCATGTGGTCGGCGGTGATGATGTCGCGATTGCCGGTGGCGGTTACGAAGATGTCGGCGGTTTCGATGACGTCTTCGACGGTGCGGACCTCGTACCCCTCCATCAACGCCTGCAAAGCGCAGATCGGATCGATCTCGGTGACGATCACGCGTGCGCCCTGGCCCTTGAGCGCAGCCGCGCAGCCCTTGCCAACATCACCGTAACCGCAGATGACGGCGACTTTGCCTGCCATCATCACGTCGGTCGCGCGGTTGATGCCGTCCAGCAGCGAGTGGCGACAGCCGTACAGGTTGTCGAACTTGCTCTTGGTCACCGCATCGTTGACGTTGATTGCCGGAAACTTCAACTTGCCCTTGGCTTGCAGGTCGTACAGGCGGTGGACGCCGGTCGTGGTCTCCTCAGAAACGCCCAGGATTCCTTGGGAGGCCCTCGTCCAGCGAGTGGCATCGCTGGCGATCGAGCGCTGAAGCAGGGTCAGTAAGACCTGGAACTCCTCTGATTCGGCTTTGGCCGGATCCGGCACGCTGCCGGCGTCTTCGTACTCCGCGCCGCGCAGGACCAGCATCGTCGCGTCGCCGCCGTCGTCGAGGAGCATGCTTGGACCGTTGTGATCGGGCCAGGTGAGGGCTTGTTCGGTGCACCACCAGTACTCGTCGAGCGTCTCGCCTTTCCAGGCGAAGACCGGGACGCCGGCGGCGGCAACCGCCGCGGCAGCATGGTCCTGGGTGGAGAAGATGTTGCACGACGCCCAGCGGACCTGGGCGCCGAGCTCGACCAGGGTCTCTATCAGCACGGCGGTCTGGATCGTCATGTGCAGCGAACCCGAGATGCGCGCGCCCTCTAGGACCTTCGATGGGCCGAACTCTTTGCGCAGGGCCATAAGTCCGGGCATCTCGTGCTCGGCCAGGGTGATCTCTTTGCGGCCAAAGTCGGCCAGAGTAATGTCGGCGACCTTGTAGTCTGCGCGTTTTTCGACGGGGGTAGCGATGGTCATCGTGTCTCCTCAGGCCGCGGCGGAGGCGAGCAGCTTGCGACATTTGTCCTGCTCGAAGCGCAGCCAATCTGAAGTGGGAACCGTCTGTGGTCGGTGGGGCCTGGCCTCGAGCCAGCCGGCGACTGCGTGCGCAAGCTCGGGGTCATCTCGCAAGCGCTTGGCGAAGGCGACGTCGGACAGGCCGAGGTCGTGTTGGCCGAGGAGCTCGCGCAGGGTACGCAGGCGCTGGATCTCGGCAGCGCCGAAGATCCGGTAGCCGGCTGGGGAACGGGCCGGCTCGAGGAGACCGACGCGCTCGAGGTAGCGCAGCATGCGGGCGGACCAGCCAGTAGTGGTCGCGGCTTCCTGGATCGTCAGCGCGTGCATGCCAGACCGAACCTTAGCACACGTGTGTCAAGGTTTCAAGGGGACCTCACACGGGTCGACCCACCCCGCCGGCCTCCTCGCCCTGGCGAGGGGGAGAAATCCCGCCGTGGATCGCCGGGAGGGGGCGGGGTGCTTTACAACAGGGTCTTGAGACCGATGACTTCGCTGAATGGACAGGCGGCGCGGCCCTGGGCGCCGGGGCCGCTCGCTCGCGCTGGCAGCGACCTGGACATCGCCCAGGACGACGGCGCGGCCGTTTCGCCGTTTCCACCCATCGCCGACTATGGCTTTCTGTCCGATTGCGAGGTGACCGCGCTGGTCGCCAGCAGCGGCAACGTCGAGTGGATGTGCCTGCCGCGCATGGACTCGCCCAGCGTCTTCGGCTCCATCCTTGACCGCGGCGCGGGCGGCTTCCGCCTGGGACCAACCGACACCGTCGTGCCGGCGGCGCGTCGCTATCTGCCCGGCACCATGGTGCTCGAGACCAGCTGGAGCGCCGACGGCGGCTGGATCATCGTCCGCGACGTGCTGCTGATCGGCCCGTGGGACGACGACGACCCGCGCCTGCAGCCGCACCGTCGAACGCCGACCGACTACGACGCCGAGCACATCCTGCTGCGCACCGTACGCTGCGTCAACGGTGAGGTGCAGCTGACGCTGGATTGCGAGCCAGTGTTCGACTACGGCAAACAGCGCGGCCGGTGGCGGTATACCGAGCACGGCTACCACCAGGGCGCGGTCTCTGCCGAAGGCGGCGATCCCGAGCTACGCCTGACGACCGACATGCGACTCGGCTTCGAAGGCCCGCGCGCCTCGGCCAGGACGTTGATCAAAGAAGGCGAGTCGCGCTTCTGTGCGCTGTCGTGGAGCGATCGCAAGCCACCCATGACTTTTGAAGATGCATACCACCGACTGGTGTGGACGGCGCATCACTGGCAGCACTGGGTGGCTCGGGGCACGTTCCCCGACCATCGCTGGCGGACTCAGCTCGAGCGCAGCGCACTGACCTTGAAAGGGCTCACGTACGCCAAGTCCGGCGCGGTGATCGCTGCTCCGACGACCTCGCTGCCCGAAACACCCGGCGGTCAGCGCAATTGGGACTACCGGTACAGCTGGATCCGCGACTCGTCGCTGACGCTGTGGGCCATGTACACGCTGGGCTTCGAGTGGGAAGCCAATGATTACCTGTACTTCGTGGTCGAAATCGCCGAGCGAGACCCGTCCCTGCAGATCCTGTACGGCATCACCGGCGAGCGCGATCTGCAGGAGCGGACGCTGGATCACCTGTCCGGCTACGAGGATGCGCGACCCGTGCGCATTGGAAACGGCGCGTACAACCAGCACCAGCACGACGTGTGGGGCGCGGTGATCGAGTCGGTGTACCTGCACGCCGAGTCGCGTGACCACCTGCCGGAACGGTGGTGGCCAATTCTCGAGCGCATGGTGGAGCAAGCGCTCGACCACTGGCGAGAACCGGATTGCGGCATGTGGGAGGTGCGGGGCGAGCCGAAGCACTTCACCGCGTCCAAGCTGATGTGCTGGGTGGCCGTCGATCGAGGCGTGCAGCTGGCTCGGTTGCACGAAGACTGGGACCTTGCGCGGCGCTGGCAAGCCGCGGCCGACGAGATCCACGCTGATATTTGCGCGCACGGCGCAGACGAACGCGGGGTATTCGTGCAGCACTACGGCGCCACGTCGCTAGACGCGTCGGTCCTGCTCATGGTGCTGCTGCGCTTCCTACCGCCGGACGATCCTCGGATTCGGGCGACGGTGCTGGCGATTGCTGATGAGCTGACGGTGGATGGGTTGGTGATCCGCTATCGGACCGAGCAGACCGATGACGGCTTGAGCGGCGACGAGGGCGCGTTCGTGATGTGCTCATTCTGGCTGGTGTCGGCATTCTCCGAGATAGGTGAGCACCGCCGCGCCAGGCAGTTGTGCGAGAAGCTGCTTTCGCTTGGCAGTCCGCTGGCGTTGTATGCCGAGGAGATCGAGCCGCACAGCGGGCGGCACCTGGGCAACTTCCCGCAGGCGTTCACTCACCTGGCGCTGATCAACGCGGTCATGCACGTGATCGAGGCAGAGCAGTCGGCGCAGAAAGCTGCCAGACCGGCGCCGGATCGGCTCGTCTTCTGAAGGCTGGTGGCTGTTGCGCGGCTCTGTATTCCAGGAGTGATTAGATTGGCCGCGGTTCGACGCAAGACTGCCTGAGCCTGCCACATGCGTTCGGAGACTGGGCTGGCCGGCCAGGTGCTGGGAGTGATCGACATCGGCTCGAACAGCGGCCGGGTGATGGTCGCCCGCGTCATGGGCGCCTCACACCTGGATGTGCTGGGTGCCGCTCGAAGTCCACTGCGTCTGGTCCGTGACGTGGCCAAGGGCGGCCGGTTGAGCTCGGAAACCATCGACCGCACGTTGCGCATCCTGCGCGGATTCGTCGCGGTCGCCAACGCCGCCCGGGCCGACCGAACCGTGGCCGTTGCGACCTCCGCCGTGCGGGAAGCGCGCAACGGCGAGGAGTTGATCCAGCGCGTTCGCGACGACTTACAGGTGGCGGTTGAGATTGCCGATGGCGTCCAGGAAGCCGAATTCGGGTTCTACGGTGCGCTGCACGGACTGCCCATCGAGCATGGCATCGTCCTCGATGTCGGCGGCGGAAGTCTGCAACTCGTCCACTTCCGCGGTCGCAAGCTCGAACGCTCGTGGAGCCTGGGCCTGGGTGCCCTGCGCTTGAGCGATCGGTTCTTGAAGTCCGACCCGCCGAGTCGGCGTGAGATGCGCGCGCTGAAACAACACGTGTACGCGAGCCTCGAGCAGGCCGGGGTGAGTCCGCTGCTGGCGGATGAGCGGCTGGTCGGCACGGGCGGCACGGTGCGCAACCTGGCCAAGGTGGATCGGCGCCAGCGCGGCGAGTACCCCATCTCACGCTTGCACGGCTATGCGGTCGAACGGCGGCGGGTGGACGATGCCAGCTCCGCGTTGTCCGCGCAGCCGTACAACGAGCGGGCGCGCGTGCCGGGGCTGAACGCTGACCGCGCGGATTCGATTGTGGGCGGGGTGCTGGTCGTCCAGGCGGTGATGGACCGATTGCTGGCCCCCGATCTGACGGTGGCAGGCTACGGCTTGCGCGAAGGTATCGCGCTGCGCAGCGTCAGCCTTCAGGCCGCCAGCGTGGCGGAAGTGCAAGGCGCCTCGGTTGCTGCGCTGGGGTCGCGCTTCGCGTCATGGGATGCGCAGCGTGCGGATCGGCGCGTGGTGCTGGTCGAGCGCCTGCTGGCCGCGGCGTTGCCCGGCCTGTCAGCCGAGGTCGCGCTGGCGGCCACGTGCGCTGCGCGCCTGCTCGACATCGGTGCGAGTATCGACTACTACCGTCGTAACGCGCACACGGCGCGGATCGTTGCCGACGCGAACCTGGATGG
>JBPCPO010000075.1:0-21190 GCA_050999075.1 Solirubrobacteraceae bacterium | reverse complement strand
CCACGGGCCGAGTATCCCACAACCAGACCCGATAGTCAAGCGATTTAGTGTCTACATTAGGCGGCCAAACAAAAGCCCGATCGCCGTAAACACAAGCGATCGGGCCTCAAACCCTCAAAAACTTCCGTCTAGCACCTCGACCAGGTGCTCGCGGCACGGCAGTCAGGCGAGATGGCGCAGGAAGATCATGAGCATCTCCTGACCGGTCAGCGCCGCGAGTGGGACGGTGTTACCGGCGGTGTCGCTGAGCGCCAGGTCGGGCAGCAGATCGCCGGGAGCCAGTGGGGCTTCGCGGACGTGCGGGTAGAGCCGCGCGAGCCGGGTCGGAGACACGCCGGCGAGAAACAGCCAGCGGATCAGGACCCACGAGGCGATCGTCCGCAGCAGCCCGAGCTGCTGCCAGCGTCGGGCCGAGGTTACGGCCGGTCCGGGCAGGCAGCTGGTGTCCCCGGCGCGCTGGAGGCAGCGGCTCAGGTCGTAGTCCTCCATGATCGGCAGCGGGCGATAGCCGCCGAGGCGCTCAAACGTGGTGCGGCGCACCCAGATTGCGGAGTCGCCGTAGTAGACGCCGGCGCGGCGCTGGAGTGCGTACCAGGCGCCAAGTAGGCGAGAGAAGCGGTTCGCGCCGTCGAAGCGCAGCTCGAAGTTGCCGCCGATCACGGCCGAGTCCGAGAGCGCTCGACGCAGCGACTGGTAGGCATCGGGTGGCAGGCGGGTGTCGGCGTGCAGGAACACAAACGCCTCGCCGGTGGCCTGGGCGGCACCGGCGTTCATCTGCGCAGCTCGACCCGGGGGGCTGTGAACCAGGCGCGGCGCACCGGGGTGCGCGGAGGCGAGCTGCGGAGTCCCGTCGCTGGAGCCGCCGTCGGCGATCACCACTTCAAAGCGCCCCTCTTACCTCGAGAGATGGTCGAGCAGCGCCGGCAACCCGCGCGCCTCGTTCAGCACCGGGGCCACCACCGAGATCAGCGGCCCTTCGCTCATGCCGCCACCGCTGGGTCCGGTCTGAGCGCTGCACGCACGGCCGGCGGACAGCACCGATCGGCAAGCAGCGCGAGGGCGTCGGCGGGTGTGTCGAGATCTCCCACTGGGTGGCTGCTCGCCGAAGACCGGTCGGTCGCATCCTGAAGGCGCGCATCCAGGTGATCGAACGATTGTGGAAAAAGGATCACCCGACAGGCACGAGCATCTCGGTGCGGGCTCGGTGGGGCGTGAACGCGAGCCACGCGCGTGCCGCCGCGCTCACCGCCCAAGCCGCGGGGTGACGAATCAGCTCGGCTTGCAGCCGACGCGCAGCCGTCGGGTCCGAGCCGCGACTGCAAGCGGGTCTTGACCTCGCCGGCCCGCGGCGCGCGGGCCATGATCAGAATGCCGGTCAAACCGCGCACCGAAATGCGGCCGGGAGCGTACCGTCGGCCTGCCGGAGTGACAGGAACCGCTCGACGATCAGCTGCTTGGCCTGCGCCAACGGGATCACGCCGGCAGCGACGAGCAGGTCGGGACTTGAGGCCAGGTCCCCGCCGATGGGATGCCAGTGGACCCCGTCAGCGGTGACGGTCAGCTCGGGCGCGATCACCGCTTCATCAACCTCGATCGCAGTCGACTCGCCGGCGGCAAACCCCCTTTTCACCAGTGGCCGCACGGCGAAGTCATCGCCAGTCACGCCAAGCTCGCTCAGCAGCGCGCGTAGCTGGTCGACTTCGTGACGATTCTGGGGGGTTTCGGTCATCGCGGCGCGGACCGCCAGTCCCAGCTGCTGGGCGTAGGCGATGCCCTCGAGCGCGCGCTGAAACGAGCCCTGACCGCGCCAGGCGTCGTGCGTGTCGGCGCCGGCGCCGTCGAGCGAGGTCTGGATCACCAGGCGCTCGCGGCATGCAAGCTCGGCCAGTTCGCGGCGCCTTCGGCCCGTGAACAGCATCGCGTTGGTCAGTACGACGGTCGGCAGCCGATCGCTCGCGTACTCGAGCATCGCCACGATGTCGGGCTCCAAGAACGGCTCCCCGCCGGTGATGTACAGTTCGCGAAACCCTTCCTCCAGCGCCTCGTCGACCAGTCCGCGGAAGCGTTCGAGCCCTAGCGAGCGGCGCCGGGCTCGAGGTGAGGACGCGACCACGCAGTAGTCGCAGGCCAGGTTGCAGTGAAAGTTGCTGTACACCCACAGCCGGGGTGGGAACGCGGCGGTCCCGAACAGCTCGATCACCGGCCGACCGTCGTCTGGGGGCTCTGCGTCATCCGCCCAGCCGATGCCCGGAGCGCTCCACTCGGCCCCCAGCGCGTCGCGGTAGACGTGAAAGCGCCCGCGCGAACGCTCGCGAGGCGGCACGATCTCCAGGCAGGTCGTCCACCAACCGGTCTCGATCGTCTCCACAAACGGATCGGGCAGCCCCGCCGTGCGCATCGATGCCGCCTGCGCCCGCCAGTCATAAGCCACTGGCACCAGCTCCGCCTGCGCTTGCCCTTCGCGCAGGTCCAGCACGGCATACCAGGTCTCGCGTCGTCCGTCATTGGCTGGACGTCCGACGGCGCCGACGTTCACGATCAACGTACCGTTGATCCGCCGCTGCCACGGGATCCCCGTGTGCGTGCACAGCAGCACGTCCGCGCCGCTGGCGTCCGCGCGGAGGCGGAGCTCCTCGTCATCCAGAGACTCCCACAAAAAGTCGTTGATCTGAAGCGGCGATCCGTGGACCATGTGGACGTCTGAGCCGCCGATCGCCTCGCGCCGATAGAGCGGAAGCTCACGCATCCACGCCGCGAAGTCCGCGCTGGTAGCAGCCCGCGTGTAGTCGTAGATGATCTGCGCGTAGTGGTTGTCGCGCTCGTCGGCGTAACCGCACCCGCAATCCGGGTCGCCGCGGCCGATCGCGACGTCGTAGTTCCCCGCGATGCACTCCGCGCTCGCCCCCAGCAGCAGCGGCCAGATCGCGTCGCAGTCCGCGCCGAAGCCGCCGAGATCCCCGAGGCAGAAAACGCGGTCACAGCCGCGACGGTGGGCGTCGTCGAGCATCGCCCCCAGCGCAAACGGGTTCGCGTAGGGACCGCCAAACGCGGCGATGCGGGTCATCGAACCCTTCGATCCCCGATCAACGCGCAAAGATTCACGAGGCGCACCGGGAGCCGACCGGGGATCCTTCCCTCGGTTGCCGTGGTCAAAGCGGCGGGTTCGATCCGTGGAGAAGACATGGGCACGATCAAGCAAAGCAGCCCCCGGCCACATCGCCTCGCTGGTGAAGCTCGGTATGGCGCGCTGCGGGCTCTGGCGGCGTCGACGCCGCCCGTTCACTGCGACACCGAGGCGCGGCTGGGAAGAGCTGCCCGAGCCGGTGCGGACGCCGGCGCAGCTCCTGGGCCGGCGCACGGCGGGTTTACGAGGGGACGCACGGCGTGTTTTCGCCGGCCGCGAGCCGATGAGCATGACCCGCGGCGACTTCGACTACGACTACCTGACGCGTCTGGCGGTCAGGCCCGACGGCCGCCGCAGCAGCGTCGGGTGCACGGCGTCCGCTACGACCTGGCGCACAACATGACCGTCACCCCGCGCAACCTCGACCGGGTAGCCGGCGTTGGGTGCGTCGGCCTCCGGATGGGGTTCGGGATGATGTCCTTTCAGCCGGCGCTCAGATGACCACAGGATCGCACTGGAAGCCCCGGACGGATGGCCCAAAATGAAACGAGACCTCGAGCGAGTCAGCGGGGGGGCGACCGCTTTGCCGCCGACAGCGTCGCCGGCCGATCGATCACGGCGCAGGTGAGCCATGCGAGCAATCTGGAACGGCGTCACGGTCGCCCAGAGCGACGCAACGATAAGCATCGAAGGAAACCACTACTTTCCCGCCGAGAGCGTGGATCACGATGTCATGCGCCGCAGCCCGATGAAGTCACTATGCCCGTGGAAGGGCCTGGCCAGCTACTACCACGTCGACGCCGGCGGCCGACGCAGCACGAACGCCGCCTGGACCTATTGTCACCCCTTCCCCTGGATCCGGAAGATCAAGAATCGGGTTGCGTTCTGGAACGGCGTCGAGATCGTCCCCGACTGAACTGAAGCGAGGTCGAGAGGCAGGTGGCGACCGGCCGGCTTGCGCGATCAAGAGACAATTGGTACGCGACGAGCGGTTGCTGGAGCCCAGGAAACGCCAGCAGCTCGAGCCGCCGGTCGTTTTCGTGACGCCGGGCCCGGGGGCGTCAGGTGCCCATCCTGCCGAGGCTCTGGCGTCGCCTCAACCGCGATCGCGCGGCATCCAGATCGCTGTAAACCGTTCGAGACCGTTGATCGGGGCGTATGCTCGGCTCATGCGCGCCTTGTGCTTGATCGGGGTGCTCGCCGGCGTGCTTCTGGCCGAGGGCTGTAGCTCAAAGGAGGCCGCAAGCGGTAGGCCGATCGATTCAAGCGACCCGGCCCTGGGACGCGTCGCGCTCCTACGCCCCGAGCTCGCTCGCGTCGCCACGGCGGTCCGCGTCCGCTGGCACCAGCACGGCCTATCGACCACGTTCGAGGGTGTGCCACAGGGCCTTGGGCCAGCGCGTATCGCTCTGAGCACCGGAACCGCCCCCGCGCGGGTCACTCTCTACCTCTACGACAGCGCGAGCGAAGCCGCCCACATCCGCCAGATCCTTCGCCGCGACCCCCACACGACGCGCGAGACCAGAACCGCCGGTTTTTGCCTGTATGTCGGCGCGCACGATCTCGCCCCGGCGCGCTTTGCCCGGTTATTCGACATCGCCGAGGCCGTCAAACACCAGGGCTGACCGCGCGGTCCCAAGCGTTCCCGGAGTCGGCGACTGCTCAGCTCAGAGGTATCGCTTATCGGTCGACAAGCGCGTCGGGGAGCAGCTCGCGGGACGGACCGGCTGGCTGAAGCATGTTGCTGCCGAGATGCACCACACGCCAGCGGACGCTCGCTTCGACCGAGGCTAGCCGAAGATCCCTACACAAGACCTCGGCTGATCGCACACCCGCCCCGGTGCCGATAAGGTAGGCCCCATGGCCAAGGTCAAGCTTCATCGCTGTTCGTATACGTTCCTACACGTCGACGCGGACGCGTGCTGGCGGCTGCAGAAGGCGCTCGACGAGCGGGGCGTGGACTACGAGGTTGTCAAGCACGGGTTCGGCAAGTCGGAGAAGTCGCGCGCCGATGTGGTGGCGCTCAGCGGGCAGAAGTTCGTGCCCGTGCTCGAGCTCGGGGACGGGACGGTCTACCGCGAGGAGACCGACGACATGGTCGCCAAGCTCCGGGCGGGTGAGCTTCCGGGTCCCACGAGTTGACGCGGCGCGGAGGTACGCGCCCGCGTCTCGGCAGAGCGGGCAGGGAGATGATGGGCTGTCACACATTCTTGCCTGCGGCAAGCTATGGGTGTGGGGACCCACGGGGATCGTGGTGATGATGATCTGCTGGGGCAGGCGGCGCGAGGTGACGGCGCTGCGTTCGGCGCGTTCTACGAGCGGCATCTGCCGGTGGTCGTGGCGTACGTGCGCCGACGGACCAGCTCGTCGGAGGTCGTGGCTGATCTGACCGGGAGGTGTTCGCGGCCGCGCAGCTGGCCTGTCCGCGGTATCGACCGGGTGAGGCGCCAGCGCTGTGGCTGGCTGTTGGGGATCGCGAGCAACAAGCTGCGGGAGACCGCGCGTCGGGGCCGCGTTCACGCCGCCGCGCGGCGACGGCTGGGATTGGCTGAGATCATGTTCGTCGAGGATGACCTGGCCCGGGTGGAGGAGCTTGCGGACGCAGGCTCGGTGGCTCTGGCGCAGCTGGCGGGCCTGCCCGAGGACCAGCGCACCGCGGTGTGGGGGCGGATCGTCGAGGAGAAGGGCTATGACCGGCTCGCGCGTGAGCTGGGGTGCTCGGAGGCGCTGGTGCGCCAGCGAGTCAGCCGTGGATTGCGTCGCCTGCGCACGCGAATGGAGGAGGACCGATGACCGGCTACTTCGATCGTTTGGGCGAAGAGCTTCGCCTGGCCACCGAAGCTCGCTACGGGCCCGCGGACACGCGGACTTCGGCCGCGGCAAACGCCCACAACCGGCGCTCGCGCTCCCGCACGCGAGGCCGCGCGCGGCGCTTGTCGCTGGGGCGATCGAGCCGGTGGCCGAGGCTTGGCGTCCTCGCGTTCGTTGCCGTGGGGGCCTCGGCTGGCGCGGCGGCGATCCCGCTGCTGGACGGATCGCACGGGCTCGCCGGGCGCGTGCCCAAGGCGGCGCTCGCCTTGCCGGGAAGGATCGTCGGATACCCCGCGGGCCTGTCCCAGCTGGCGAGCGGCGTGCGCTACGCGATTCCCGTGACCCCGGATCTCGAGGCCGGCGACGCCGGCTGGTGCTCCTACCCCGCGTTCTTTCTCCTCCGGTCCGCGCAACCACTTCCCGGCGCGGGCGGAGAATGTGGACCGGCGAGCCCCGGCTCGCTCACCATCATCGCCGGGGGCGAGCCTCTGACCAACGTCTTCAGCGAACTCGCAACCGAATGGCGCGCTGTGGTCACGTTCACGCGCGGACCGATGACAACGCTGCGTTTCCTCGACCACCGCGGCCACCCGATCAACCAACCGGAAGTTCAGCCGGCCCGCCCGGTGCCGGTCACGACCGTCAGCCCGCGCCGCGTGCCCAACTCGGTCTGCGGGCTCGGATCCTCGGACCTGCCCGGGCTGGACAGCGAGTGGGAAGTGGTCGCGAACGCCGCCCCGCGCCGCGGTGCGCTCGTCGACCGAGACGTGCTGTTCAGCTGCGCGAGGGCGTGGTACGCATTCCCGCGCTCGCAGGCGGTCTACTCCGCGGCCATCCTCCTGAGCGCGCAGAACCCCGCCCGCCGGGCCCCGAACCTCCCCGGGCTCACGCCGGGTATCCGGCCGGGCGACTACGAAGAGGCCGCCGCAACCGCAGGCCAGATCACCGCCCGGCGAATCGGCAATGCCTGGCTCCTCGTCCAGGGCCCCCGACAGCAACTACGTGATGCGCTTCTGCACGACATCAGCGCCACCGGAACCGCCCTGCGACGCTGAGCCCGAACGTGGCCCTCCCCGCGCAGCCCGCCGTCTACTCCACCACCGCCGTGCCTGCCAGCGGCAGCGGACGCGTGATCAAGCCCTCCGCCACCGCCCACTCGATCGTGCGACAGAACGTGTCGGCCACCGGCGTGTATCGCAGGCCGAGCTCGCGGGTGGCCAGCGAGCCGTCGTAGCGGTGGCCGTGCAGGATCGTGTCCACCCGCCCGCGGCATATCGGCGACGTCCTACCGCGCAGGTTGAACATCCAGTCGAGGATCGTGGCGCCGGCGCGGGCCAGGCGCGGCGGGACGAGGGGCACCCTGTGATGGATTCCCGACAGGCTCGAGACGAGCTGCAGAGCTTCAACCGAGCTGAGGGTCGCGCCGTTGAGGAGGTAGCGCTGTCGCGAGTCACCGCGCGTGGCGGCCAGCACGTGCGCGGCCACAACGTCCTGCACGTCCACGACGCTGACGTGAGTGTCGACGAACGCCGGCAGGCGACCGTTGAGGAAGGCGATGATGATCGCGCCGTTTCCGCCCCGGCGGGGAGGACCCTGGACCGACGATGGGTTCAGCGCCACGACCTGCACCCCAGTCTGCGCGGCTGCCGAGAAGGCAACGCGCTCGCTTTCGCACTTGGACCGGTCGTAGACCGACAGGTAGGAGCCGCGGTGCGGTGAGTCCTCCGTGCCAATCGTCCCCTCTGCCTCTCCGATCGCCGCCGCCGAGGAGGTGAAGACGACGCGGGCAATACCGGTGCGTGCCGCCGCATGCACGACGTTCTCGGCCCCGGTGACGTTCACGCGCATGAGCCGTACGGGGTCCTGGGGGCAGTGGGAGTTCACGCCGGCCACGTGATGGACGAGCTCACAGCCGGCCATGCCGGCGGCGAGCGCATTCGCATCCAGAACATCCCCGCGTACGACCCGCGCCCCGCGGGCCGCCAGCGCCCTCGCCGAGGCGTCGGTGCGGGCCAGGCCGACGACCTCCTCACCCCGCTTCACCAGGGCGCTGACCAGCTCGCCGCCGATGAAGCCGCTGCCCCCGGTGAGAAAGACCCGGGCCATCAGGCGGTCTGGGGGGTGCTTCCGCTGAGAACGACGCGCGCCATCAGACCGGCTGGCGCGAAGCCGACCACGCCGTCCTGGCCGCCTTCGTCGCGGCTGCCGCCGCACGCCGCGCGGCCAGCTTGGGATCAGGGGTGGTGTCCGCTCCACAGGCCTCCATGAACAGGCGCACGCGCTCCATGACCTCGAGGCGGTCATCGCGACGACCGACATGGATCGGGGCGCCGAAGCTCACCGAGATCGTGTGCCGGGCCCAGCGTCCGCCGCCCTGCGGACGGACCATCCAGCTGTGGCCGGGGGGCATCGCCGCGTGGGTGCCGGACAGGTGGACCGGCGCAATCGGTACGCCCTGCTGGGCGGCCAGCAGGGCGGCGCCTGAGCGCATGGGGCCCACGCGGCCGTCACGCGAGCGCGTGCCCTCGGCGAACACGACGAGGCTCCATCCGCTGTCGATCAGGTGCTCGATGTGCGTGGTGGTGTCGGAGCCCAGGCCGAAGGCGTGGCGCTCCAGGGGAACGGTGCAGAAGGCCAGCGATACCGCGCCGGCGAGCAGGCGCTTGGTGTAGAAGTAGTCGGCCGCCGCGGCGACCGCCGTGCGTCGGCGCCAGCGGGCGGGCAGCGATCGCAGCAGCGCCGGTGTGTCGACATGGCTGCAATGGTTGGCGACGAAGATCACCGGCCCCTCGAGGTGCTCGAGGTGCTCCTGACCGACGATCTCCCGGCGCGAGTAGGCATCGACGATCGAGCCGAACACGCCGCAGATCAGGAGCTCGCGTGCCACCCGCCCCGGGAGCGCGCGGGCCAAGGGCTGGTCCAAGCTCACGGGCTTCTCGATCGCCATCTCAGACGATCTTTCCCGGGTTCAGGTGCTGGCCCGGATCGGTTCCGTCGAACAGCGCCCGCAGCATCACGACGCCAGGCGCGGAGATGTCCTGCTCGAGCCATTGTGCGTGCTCTGTCCCCACGGCATGGTGATGTGACAGCGTCGCGCCGTTGTCGACGAAGGCCTGCTGGATCGCCGACTTCACGACGCCGTACTCGACGATCATGTCGCTCCCGGGCGTCGGCGAGAAGGCAAAGGTGAAGTAGAGGCAGGCGCCGGCGTGGTAGCTGTGCGATAGATGGCACATCAGGTAGCCCTGAACCCGGAGCAGGGCGAACGCCGAGGATGCGGCGGCGGTGACCGCCTCGTAGACCGGGGTGAGCCCGCTCCACGTCGTCGCCGTCTCGGACACGTCGGCGGCCACTCCGCGGTCCAGGAGATAGTCGCGGATGTGGGGGGTGTCGAACTTCTTCTGGTCATACAGCGCGCCCGGACCCGAGCCGATGCACAGACCGCCGTGGCGCTTGACGATCTTGCCCACCGCCCGCCTCTGCT
Source organism: Solirubrobacteraceae bacterium (assembly GCA_050999075.1). Classification (GTDB taxonomy): domain Bacteria; phylum Actinomycetota; class Thermoleophilia; order Solirubrobacterales; family Solirubrobacteraceae; genus Palsa-465. Next base: position 11,771 of record JBPCPO010000075.1, on the reverse strand, counting down.
CGGTGACATGACCGTCGCTGCCCTCGTAGCCGATGAAGGAGAGGCACATCTGGCGCAGGTCATACCCGAGACGGCGGGCCAGGAAGAGCCTCAGCGCCCCCGACTGCAGCCTGTCCACGAGCGCGGGCCGCTTGCGCGTCGCGAAGGAGAACCGCGTCTCCTGCGCATCGGAGACCCGCGTGACCGAAACCGAGCACTCGCTCGCGGCGATGTCGCGCATCGCGGCTAGGCCGGCGACGAAGCTCGGGAACAGGTAGCCGAGGATCGCACGGCGCTCGGGGATGCGCCGAACGTGGACGGTCGCTTCGGTGATGACCCCCAGGCGTCCCTCGCTGCCGAGCACCATCTCGCGGACGCTCGGACCCGTCGAGGTGGTGGGGACCGGGCGCGTGACCAGGGTTCCGGATGGGGCGACGACGCGCAGGCCCTTCGTCATGTTGGCGATGTCGCCGTAGCGGTCGGACTGCATCCCGGAGGATCGTGTGGCGATCCAGCCGCCGAGCGTGGAATGGGTGAACGAGTCGGGAAAGTGCCCAAACGTGTAGCCCTGCGCACCCAACTGCTCCTCCAGGTGCGGACCGAACACCCCGGCCTGCACCCGGGCCAAGCGCGAGTCGGCGTCGATCGCGAGCAGCTGGTCCAGGCGCACGAGATCCACCGAGATGACCGGACGCATCTCGGTGACGGCGGCCTCGAGCGAGCCGGAGATCGACGAGCCACCGCCGAAGGGGACCACCACGGCGTTGCCGATCACGGCCGCCCGCAGGATGCTGCTGACCTCGTCCTCGGTGCCGGGGCGCACGACGACGTCGGGGACGCGGCCGAGCTCGCCGCGCCGCTGGCGGATCAGGTCGCGCAGGGACTTGCCCCGTGCGTGCACGACGCGATCGAGCGGATCGATCGAGACCAACGGGGCGGTGACCGCCTGCTCCAGCGCCGAGCGCAGAGCGTCGGGCAGCTTCGGCTCGGGGATGCGCAGGTCCTCGAAGCGCATCGGTTTCGCGGTCACGCATCCGACGTCCAGGCCGAGCACCTCATCCAGGAAGGGCCCCAGCTGGGGCTTGTCCTCGTGCGTGAACCGGACGTCCGTGAGGCCCCAGCCCCACCATTTCATCGCCGTCATGTCATGCCTCCGTCCCGATGCGCGTGGCATGCCTGTCGGTGGCGAGCCTGTGGCGATGGACGATAGGCGATGTGGGGAGGAAGGGCGATCAGACTACGCGGGATCCGGCACCAGCTGGGCCGGGTCCTTGTCGGTCCCGGCGATCAACTCGTCGGACGCCTGCTTGGCGGTCTTGGGCAGCAAGCCCGACTTCATCCCGAAGTACACCGCCTGCGGATGGTGGGCCACGATCGCAAGCGTCGACTGCTCGGGTTCGAGCGCGTAGCCGCCGGACAGGCGCAGCCCGATCGCCGGCGCGTCGAGCAGTCGGAACACCTTCTCGTGCTCTGATTGCTCCGGGCAGGCCGGATAGCCCCACGAGTAGCGGCGCCCCTGGTCGTGGGCGATCCCCAGCTCCGAGCGTGTCCGTGAGTGCAGCCATTCCGCGATTCCCTCTGCGGTCTGGACGCCGAGGCCATGGACGAACAGCTGCTCGGCGAACTCACCGTCTCGCTCCAGCGAGGCGATCAGGTCGGTCACGTCGTCTCCGACCGTGACCGCCTGAATCGCGACCACGTCCACGCCGGGCGAGCCGAGCGGACGATAGAAGTCGGCCAGGCAGATGCGATCGTGCCGCGGCTGGCGAGGGAAGCTCAGACGCTCGAGCTCCCGCTCGCCGGGGGCGTCGGGATCCCACACGATCAGCTCGTTGCCATCGGAGTTGCACGGAAAGCAGCCGAGCAGTGCGCGCGGGTGCAGGTAGGTCTGCTCCTGCCACATCCGTTCGAGCCGGGGCTTGAAGTCCTCGCGGACCAGCCGCGTCCACTCCTCGCCCTTGACGCCTTTCCCGCCCCAGTGCAGCTTGAACAGGACGTGAGTGTCGAGGTGATGGTAGATCTCCTCGATCGGGACGGCGAGCTCCTGCACCCCCCAAAAGGGGGGCTCGGGGACCGGGTTCTCGGTCGACGCGGTGCTGCGGACCGACGCATCGGTGACCGGCGGTCCGTCGTCGGGTCCGGCCGCGGGCTGCTCGCGCAGGATCCGAGCCGCCGTGCGCGTCTTGTCGAGCAGCGCGGCACGCGTCTGCTCGTCGATGAGCTGGTCCATCTTGGCCAGACCCTCGAAGGCGTCCTTGCAGTAGAACACCCCCGGCTCGTAGATCTCATCCGAGTCGGCCCCCTTGGGATAAAGGATCCGCAGCCCGAAGTTGCGGTTGATCGCGGCGCCGCCGACGAGCACGGGAACGCGCGAACCGCGCTCGTGCAACTCCTGAACGCAGGCCGGCATCTGCTTGGAGGTCGAGACCAGCAGCGCGCTGAGGCCGATGGCGTCCGCGTTGTGCTCGACCGCCGCGTCGAGGATGGTGGAGATCGGCACCTGCTTGCCCAGGTCGATCACCGTGTAGCCGTTGTTGGTGAGGATCGTGTTGACCAGCGACTTGCCGATGTCGTGCACGTCACCGAACACGGTCGCGATCACGGCGGTGCCCTTGGTGTAGCCCTCGAGCTTGTCGAGGTACTGCTCGAGCTGGGCCACGGCCCGCTTCATCACCTCCGCGGACTGGAGCACGAACGGCAGGATCAGCTCGCCGGCCCCGAACTTGTCCCCGACTTCCTTCATCGCGGGGAGTAGGACCTGGTTGAGGGTCGGGACCGCGCCGATCTTCTCGACGCTGCGGTCGATCCAGTCGGTAACGCCCTCCCGCTTGCGCCGCAGGATGTGGAAGTGCAGCGCCTCTTCGGGCTCCATCCCCTCGGTCGGGTCGGCCTTTTCGGAGGTCTCCTCCGCAGGTCCCTGGGACTCGAAGTGGGCGATGAAGCGCTCGAGCGCGTCCTCGCGGCGGTTGAACACCAGATCATCGGCGAGCTCGCGCTCGTCCGCCGGGATCTCGGCGTAGGGGGTGATGTGGTTGGGGTTGACCATCGCGAGATCCAGCCCCGCCTGCACGCAGTGGTGCAGGAAGACGCTGTTGAGCGCGCTGCGCGCGGGGAGGCCGACACCGAAGCTCACGTTCGACACGCCGAGCGAGGTCTTGACGCCGGGGATCTGCGCCTTGATCGCGCGGATACCCTCGATCGTCTCCAGCGCGCTGGGCTTCCATTCGTCATCGCCCGTGGTCAGCGTGAACGTCAGGCAGTCGAAGATCAACGCCTCGGGATCCAGGCCGTGCTCCTCGCAGCACAGCTGGGTCAGTCGCTGGGCGATCTCGAGCTTGCGCTGCGCCGTCTTGGCCATCCCGACCTCGTCGATCGTCAGGGCGATCAGTGCGGAGCCGTGCGCACGGGCGAGCGGGACGACCCGGTCGAGCTTGTCGCGACCGGCCTCAAGGTTGATCGAGTTGACGATCGCGCGGCCGGGGATCTGCTGCAGCGCCATCTCGATCACGTCGGGCTCGGTCGAGTCGACCTGGATCGGGGCCGGCTGGGTCAACGAGATCCGCTTGACCACCTGGCGCATCTGCTCGTCCTCGTCCTGGCGCTCGGTCAGCGCCACGCAGACGTCGAGCACATGGGCGCCTCCGGTGACCTGGTCCTCCGCCACTGTCCCGAGGCCCTCGTAGTCGTTGGCCAGCAGCAGCTCCTTGGCCTTGCGAGAGCCCTGGGAGTTGACGCGCTCGCCGACGAGCGTCGGGCGGGGGTCCTGGACCAGCGGCGTGGCGGCGATCATCGAGCTCAGATGAGGAGGCCGTCGCCGCGGCCGTGGCGACGGGGTACGCCCGGCGCAACGTTCGACGATCGCCTGGATGTGCTCGGGTGTGGTCCCGCAGCATCCGCCGACGATCGATACGCCGTACCGCTCGACGAAGGATCCCAGCACGTCGGCCAGCGGCTCGGGCTCCTCGAGGAAGATCGTCTCGCCGTTCGGCCCCTGCACGGGTAACCCGGCGTTGGGGATGCAGTGGACCGGTACCGGGCAGTTCTCGCCCAGGAAGCGCATCGCATCGCGCATGTCCTCGGGTCCGGTCGAGCAGTTCAGTCCGATCGCGTCGATGTCGAGCGCCTCGAGCGTCGCGAGCACAGCGCTGATGTCGGTGCCGAGCAGCATCTTGCCGCCCTGGGGCAGGAGCGAGACGCTGCACTGGATCGGGAGGCGGCGGTCGAGGGCCTTGAACGCCTCGCGGGCGCCGAACACCGCGGCCTTGACCTCGAGCAGGTCCTGCGCGGTCTCGATGATGATCAGGTCGACGCCGCCCTGGACCAGGCCACGGGCCTGCTCGGTGAACACCTCGAGCAGCTCACCGAAGCGGATCTTTCCCAGCGTTGGATCGTCGCTGGCGGGCAGCAGCCCGGTGGGACCGATCGAACCCGCGACGAAGCGATCCTCGCCGGCAGCTCGACGCGCGATCTCGGCGGCCTTGAGGTTGATCTCGGCCGTATGGTCCTCGAGCCCCCACTCGGCCAGCTTCAGCCGGGAGGCCTGGAACGTGTCGGTCTCCAGAACGTCGGCTCCGGCCTCGAGCATCGCGCTGTGCACGCCCTCGATCACGTCGGGCCGGTTCAGCACCAGCGCTTCATGACAGCGGCCGGGCAGTCGGTAGTCCCGCTCGAGACTGAGGTCGTACTGCTCGAGCGTCGCCCCCATGCCGCCGTCGTAGACGATGACGCGCTCGCGCGTAGCCGAAAGAAAGTCCCGCATCGCGGGGCATGCTACCAGCGCAGAGCCCCAACCTTGACACGCCTGTGGCAAGGTTGACCGAGGTCGCCGCGAATCGCGCCGGAAGAATCTCCTATCGAGGCACGGCCGCGGCCCGGCTGGGCCGGAGGTTCAGCAGCAGCGACGCGATCAAGGCGAGGATCAGCAACGCCTCGGCGACGACCGCGATCACGATCGGGAACCGGAGCGTCGGCTCTTGGTAGCCGAAGAAGCTTCCGCTGAGTGAGATCATCACCGAGACCAGCGACGCCACGGCCAGGCCGAGCGAGCCGACCGTTGCGAGGACTCGCAACCAACCCTCTCGGCTGATCAGGGCGAACGCCAATCCCGCCCCACCGGCGGCGTTGATCAGGAACAGAACGCCCACAGTCGGAACCTCGCTCATGAAGTCGACGTACTGCTGGAAGTGCACCCCCGCGACGATCGCGACCAGAACCGCCGCGACCAGGCTGATCTTCGAGGTCGGGCGGCGGTAGGCCACTAGCTGACGACCTTGATCGTGCCGGTCATGAAGGCATGGAAGATGCAGTGATAGGAGAAGGTGCCCGGGCGCATGAACACGATCGTCTTGCTCTGACCCTGGTTCAGCGTCCCCGTGTCGAACGAGCCCCCGTCGGCGGTCGCGGTATGGGCGGTAGCGTCGTGGTTGGTCCACGTGACCTTGGTGCCCACCTTGACCGTAAGCGTGTCGGGAGCGAAGTTGTAGTTCTTGATCTGCACGGCAGTCGCGCCGCCGCTGACCGAAGCGCTTGAGGTGCTCGAAGCCCCGCCGGGGGCGGGCCGGTGCGGAGCGACTGCCAGCGCGACGGCCAAGACCACCGCTGCGGCGATCACCGGGAGGATCAGCGACTTGACGCGCACACTCATCATGCGTTCGCGGACCCGGATCGGATCACCGCCGCGAGACCAGGCCGATCTGGTGCACGCGAAGCTTGGCTGGGCTCGCACCGTCCTCACGACGACGTCGACAAGATCGCCTTCACCGGCTCGACCGAGGTCGGCCGGATGATCGTCAGGGCCGCGGCCGGGAACCTGAAGAAGGTGTCGCTCGGCCAACGCGATCTTCTTCAACCACGGGCAGTGTTGCGCGGCCGGCCCGCGACTCTACGTCGAGTCGGGAGCTACGACGAGGTGCTGCAGGGCGTCAGCGATCACGCCAACGCGATCAAGGTCGGGTCGGGCCTCGACCCGAGACCGAGATGGGTCCGCTGGTCTCCCAGGAGCAGCTCGATCGCGTCTGTGGCTTCCTGGACTCAGGTCGCGACCAGGGTGCCCGCACGACGGCCGGCGTTCATCGTGGCCGTCGCGGCGGCGGAGCTCGCCCGCCGCCGTCCCGGTCCGCGCGTCCCTCCTGGTTGGCTGGGTCGTGGCGGGGACCGGGTGGCGGGCGCCGCCGCGCCCTCCGGGGCCCGCGCGAGCGGCCGCGGCGCGCGCCGATGGCGAAGGTGATGCCGCAGACGATCACCACGGCGATCGCGATGATGGCCACGATCGCCAATCCGGGCGCGATGATCAGGACCACTATCGCGAGCAGCAGCCCGGCCGCCAAGTCGATCAGCAGCAGACGGCGTCTCATCGCGGCGCGCCGGCTTCTTGCTGTGGGACCGTGGGGGATCATCGCGACGGCATGATGGGTCTCACGGCCATCTCAGTGGGAGACTCGTCGTGGCCTCATAGCGGCATCCGGCGCCACAGCCGCCGCGGCATGTGCCGCAGGATCGCGAAGATGAATCGCAGATAGCCCGGCACCCAGATCGTATGGGCGCTGCCGGTCAATGCCCGCGCGGTCGCGTCGGCGACCACGTCGGCGGTGGTCGCGAACGGTGCGGGCCGGAGGCCCTCGGTCATCCGGGTCTTGACGAATCCCGGGCGCACGACCAGCACGCGCGCTCCGCTGCCGGCGCCCGCGTCCGCCAGTCCCTGCGCCAGCGCGTCGAACCCCGCCTTCGCCGCCGCGTAGATCGCGTTCGCGGCCCGCGGGCGCTCAGCCGAGACCGTCGAGAGCACGATCATCGTGCCTCGCCCCTGGTCGCGCAGCCGCCGCAGGCAATGCAGGAGCAGCGACCCGGCGCCGGTGAAGTTGATCTGCATCACCTCGGTGGCGAGCTTCGGGTCGGCATCGAGCGCCTCTTGAGCGCCGAGGACACCCACTGCGACCACGACGATGTCGAACCCGCCCCTGCGCTCGAAGGCGCGGGCGATCGCCGGTCCGTGCGCCGCCAGATCGCCGGCGTCCACCAGGTCGAGATCGCTCGTTGCGCAGCCGGCACGTCGCAACGCCTCGGCGGCGGCCTGCAATCGGGCCGGGTCGCGCCCGAGCAGGTAGGGATGGATCGGCCCGTCAGCGACCAGGCGAGTGGCGATCGCGAGCGCGATCTCCGAGCTGCCCCCGATGAGCAGCACGCTACGTGGGTCAGCGGTGCTCATCGGTCCTGCGCCGAGATCAGACGGGTACGCAGCGCCAGGTCAGAGCGCCACAGGCGGTGGGGATCGACCCGGTCGCGGATCGCCCGCCACTGCTCGAGCCGGGGATACATCGCGCTCACGGTCTCCGGCGCCAGCCTCGCGTCCTTGGTCAGGTACACCCGGCCGCCGGCCGCGGCGACGAGCTCGTCGAATCCGTCCAAGAGGGCATCGAGGCCGGGGGCGGCGCGCGGGAAGTCCAGCGCCAGCGTCCAGCCGGGGATCGGAAACGACAGCGGCGCGTCGTTGGCCGCGCCGAAATCCTTGAGCACGGCGAGGAAGCAGGGAACGCGAGCGCGGCGCGAACGCTCGACCACGCGGTGGAGCACCTGCTCCTGGCCACTGGGGACGACGAGCTGGTACTGAAGCAGGCCGCGGGGTCCGTAGAGTCGGGGCCACGCGCGCAGCGCGTCGAGCGGGAACATGTGCGCGCCCAGACTCTCGGGATGATCGCGCTCGCGCCGGGGAGCGCGGGCAAAGCGCAGCGCGTTGAAGGCCAGGACCGTGCTGGTCCGCAGCAGGCCGGCGGGCCAGCGCTCCGGGACGCGGGCGCGCGCGCGCACCGTCGCGCCGCCCGGCCTCCCGCGGCTGGCGCTCCCCGTGCGCTCGTCTCCCTTGGCGACAGCGTCGCCCGGCAGATGCGCTGCCCGCGTGACCACGCCGCGGCCCGCCCGCGGGCCGAGCAGATCGAGCCACGCCACGCGGTAGGGCCCTCCCGTGCCCGACAGCGCCGCGAGGGCGTCGTCGAGGCTGTCGACGCGGTCGGTGTCGACCGACAGCAGCGAGCTGCTCACCGCGAGCATTGCGATCCGGGCCCACAGGATCACCCCGGTGAGGCCCATGCCCCCGATCGTCGCCGCCAGGAGCTCGTCGTCGCGGCCGCGCTCGAGCTCGAGCACCTCGCCGGCGGCGGTCAACAGGCCGAGGGCGTGCACGTGGCAACCGAAGGTTCCCGCCGACGCGTGACTCTTGCCGTGGATGTCGCTCGCGATCGCGCCGCCGACGCTGACATGCTGAGTCCCCGGCACGACCGGGACCATCCAGCCGGCAGGGACCAGCGCGTGCAGCAGCTCACCGATCGTCGTCCCGGCCCCCGCCAGGATCGTGCCGGTACCCTCGTCGAGCTCGAATCCCTTCAGCGCGGTGACGTCGAGCACCAACCCCCCCGCGAGCTGCGCGGCGTCACCGTAGCTGCGTCCCATCCCGCGCGCGATGGCGCCACCCGCCCCGCGGGTGATGGCGCCAGTCGCGGCTCGGGGACCCGCGGGCCCTGCGGGGCCCGCGGGAGAGCAGTCGCTCACTGCCGCTCGGATCGCCGCTTCGTCGCGCGGGCGCAGCACGCGGGCGGAGACTCCAGCGCCGCCGCCCCAGCCGCTGAGGGTGGTGAGGATCGGTTGCACCCCAACGTCCCGCGCCGGCGCCCGGCGCCCGGCCACGGGAACCGCGCCCGGCGCCGTTTCAGCCGGCCGCATGCACACCGAGGGCGAACACCACGAGCCAGGCGAACCCGGCCACCTGCAGGGGACGATCGGCCAGCAGCAGGTCCTCGGGGGCTTCGCCGTCACCCGCTCGCACGAGCGCTCCGTAGCGCAGCAGGCATACCGCAAAGGGGATGATCGTCAGCGGCCGCCAGGGAACTCCGTCCACCGCGAGCAGCTCGAACGCCCACACGCTGTAGGCGAACAGGGCACAGGCAGCGCTCCCGGCGAGGATCAGGCGAAGCCGTTGCTCGGTGTAGGGCTCGAGCACCCGCCTTCGTGGTCCTTCCACGCTTGCGCTGCGGCGCAGCTCGGCGTAGCGCTTCCCCCCCGCGACCAGGATGGCCGTGAAGGTGACCACGAGCACGAACCAGCGCGACAGCGTCACCGGGGCCGCGACGCCGCCCGCCACCGCGCGCAGGACGAAGCCTCCCGCGATCGCCACCAGGTCGAGGATCACGACGTGTCGCCAGAGGACGGTGTAGCTGAGCGTGAGGGCCAGGTATCCGGCGCCGACGACCGCCAGCAGGGGCCGAACGAACCAGCACAGCGCCAGTCCGGCCAGGACCAGCCCGGCGGCGAGGGCCAGCGCCGCGCCCGGGCGCAGCTCACCCGCCGCGACCGGGCGGTGGCGCTTGCGCGGATGGTGGCGATCCTCGGCGGCGTCGCGGACGTCGTTGACCGCGTAGGCGCCGGAGGCGAGCAGGCAGAAGGCGAGGAAGGCGATCAGCACCCGGATCGGCACGTCGTCGTGTCCCAGCGCGCCCGCCGCGCCGGCGGCGGCTACGACCAATACGTTCTTGAGCCACTGCCGCGGTCGGATCGTGACCAGCGCGGCGCGCACCGGACCCCGTCGGGGCCGCGCTCGTCGTATCTGGACGCCGCCGGCCGCCCCCTGACCCCCCTCGTGAATCGGTGCACCGTCCGGACCCGCCTCAGGCCCCTCGGGCAGCGGCTCGCGCAGGCGCAGCCAACGGCCGGTGCCTCCTGCAAGAGCCCGCATGGCAGCTAGCCTAGGCAACGTTCCTCAAGCCTAGCTGTACACCACATGAACGCGCTCTCAGCATGTCTTTATCGTGTGCTGCGAGATTCACGGCAACGTACACGCTCATGCTCGCTCCCCACCAGATCCCCCCGACGCGCATGACCGCGGCTCCCCGGACGCGCGGTCCCGTGGCCCCCTCGGCCCCGCGACGCGCGCGGCGGGTCGTGCTGGCGGCTGCCCTCATGTGCCTGCTCCCGGCGCTCGGCTCCTACGCCCAGGCCCTGGCCCAGGCCTCGAATTCCAGCTTCGGCATTCGCAGCGTCGAGTGGATGCGCGACCACGGCGCCCGCGGCCTGGTCACCAAGGTCGAGTCGATCTACTACTCGCTGACCGGTCCCTCGGCCGGAGGCCCGGCGCTGCGGGCGCTGCCGGGCCAGCCGGGCTTCAGCTCGGCGTCGGCGGGGACGAACCACCACCACGCGGTCCGTGCTGTCCCCCCCTACCGTCCCCCGTCGATCGCGCCGCTGATCCACCCGGCGCTGCCGGGTGAGGGGGTGTGGCGGGCGACCTTCTCCGGCGGCGGCGCGCGTCCGCCGGTGCTCGTGACGAGCTTCCGCAACGATCCCGCCTATCCACAGGCGGTCGCGGGCATCGGCTGGATCGACCACACCAGAACGAGCACGTTCCTGTACCCCGGTCGCCTCGAGCCCGCGGTGACGCTTCCGCGGGGGCCGATGGAGATTCCCTCGAGCAAGCGGCTGGGGCTCGTCGCGACCTTCAACAGCGGCTTCAAGCTGGTCGACTCGGGCGGGGGGTTCGCCTTCGGGGGTCACACCTACGCGCCCCTGAAGTCGGGATCGGCAACGATTCTGCGCTACCGCAACGGCCTGATGGACGTCAGGGCGTGGACCGGGGGCCCGGACCTCCCCGCCAACATCCTCTTCGCGCGCCAGAACCTGCCGCTGATCGTCGACCACGCGAGGCCGAACCCCAACCTCTCCGATGGTCCGGAATGGGGCGCGACGCTCGGCAACGCGGTCCGGGTCTGGCGCTCGGCGGTCGGGATCGACCGCCATCACAACCTGATCTACGGCGCCGGGAACGAGCAGAGCATCGGGTCGATGGCGGCGGCGATGATCCACGCCGGCGCGGTGCGCGCGATGGAGCTTGACATCAACACCTACTGGACCAGCTTCATCACCTACCGACACCCCGGCGCGATGGGCGCGGCGAACCTGCTCTCGACCATGGATCGCTCGCCCCAGCGCTACCTCACCTCCGAGGACCGCGACTTCTTCGGCGTCTATCTGCACTGACCATGTCACCGCGTTCGCTCCCGGGCGCGTCAACCTGATCGGCGAGCACACCGATTACAACGGCGGGCTTGCGCTGCCGTTGGCCATCGAGGCCGGGGTGACGGTCCGCGCTCGCGCCATACCGGGGCGCCGGATCGAGGCCGTCGCCGCCGATCTCGGGCAGCGGGACGGTTTCGAGCTCGACGACGTGCGAAGCGCGCCCGGGTGGCGCGCCCACGTTCGCGGAGCCGTCGCCGAGCTTCAGCGCGCCGGTGTATCGCTGCGGGGCGCGCGCCTGCTGATCAGCGCCGACCTTCCCGCGGGCGGAGGACTCGCGTCCTCGGCCGCGCTCGAGGTCGCCCTGACCCTCGCCCTCGCCGCCATCAGCGATGCGCCGGCGCCGCACTCGATAGAGCTGGCCGCGATCTGCTCGCGGATCGAGCACGATTGGGCGGGAGCGCACACCGGGATGCTCGATCAACTCGCGTCGCTCCTCGGTCAGCGCGGTCGGGCCCTGCGCATCGATTTCCGCTCCCTGGACGTGGTGCCGGTCACCCTCGAGCTCGGCGCCTGCCGGCTGGTCACGCTCGACTCCGGCGAGCGCCATTCCCACGCCGATTCCGGCTACAACGAGCGCCGCGCCGAATGCGCGCAGGCGTGTGAGCTGCTCGCCGTCGAAAGCCTGCGGGAGGCCACGCTCGAGATGCTCGAGTCGTTGCCTCCGCCGCTGGATCGGCGTGTGCGTCACGTGATCACCGAGAACCAGCGCGTCGAGGATGCCGTCGCGGCGCTGG
>JBPCPO010000073.1:0-24452 GCA_050999075.1 Solirubrobacteraceae bacterium | reverse complement strand
GACCTTCATGCCGCAGACAGGATCGCCAGTGCCACGGCGGGTCGTAAGCCAGAACAAGGTGCCAAAGACAGCCACGCCGAGGATGTTGGTGAACAGCTTGTAGTCGACCTTGACCGAGCCAAAGATGTGTGGTGAGCTCTACAGGTAAAGATTCCTACCAAAGAAGCCGGTATGCGAAGCACGATCTCCGAGAAGGGTCAAGTCACTGTCCCCAAAGCTTTGCGCGACCGCCTCGGCATCAGGGCGGGTGATCGGCTGGAGTTCATCGAGGAGCACGGTCAGCTCGTGGTGAGAAAGGCCACCGTGCGCGATCCGGTCGAGGCGGTCTATGGGATTCTGAGCCTGGATCAGAGCACTGATGACACGCTGCGCGCGCTGCGCGGCGACCCCGACGCTGGGTGATCACCGCGGTCGATACGAGCGTCCTGCTCGACATCTTCGGCGCCGACCCGGAGTTCGGAAAGGGCTCAGCGGACGCCCTACGCGCATCCCTCGGACTGGGCAGCGTGATCGCCTGCGAGATCGTCTGGGCAGAAACCACCGCGTGCTTCCCAGAGCCGACGGCGGCCGAGGCGGCGCTCGCCAGGCTGCGCATTGACTTCTCGCCGCTCGACAGCTCCACCGCGCTCGCGACGGGTCAGCGATGGCGGACCTATCGCCACGCCGTCCGGACTCGCGAGCGGGTCATCGCTGATTTCTTGATCGGCGCTCACGCCCTCGCCACCAGCGACCGGCTATTGACACGTGATCGCGGCTTCTACCGACAGAACTTCAAGGGACTACGGGTGCTCGATCCCAGCCTTGGTCGTCTCGAATAATCTTGCCGCCGTGAGGGTCGTGGTGATCGGCAAGGGGGGCGCCGGAAAGTCGGTCATCGCCGGGACCCTCGCCCGACTCCTGGCCAGAGACGGAGCACGCGTGCTCGCGCTCGACTCCGATCCCCTGCCGGGCCTGTCGCTGAGCCTGGGAACCGGACCGGAGCCCACCGAGCCACTGCTGCTCCAGGCAAACCAGCAGGATGAGCGTGGCTACTGGAGCTGGCGGGAGGGCGTCGACGCGGTGAGCGCCGCCGTGGACTACGCAACGCTCGCGCCTGACGGCGTCAGGCTGCTGCGCCGCGGCAAGGTCGCGGGCGATGGAGTCGGGGCCAGCATCGGGGCGACCAAGGCGTTCGTCGAGATCGGGCGCGCTCTGGTGGACGCGCCCGAGTTCCGAGACTGGACGCTAATCGGCGATCTTCCCGCCGGCCCCCGGCAGCTGGCCGAGAACTGGGCGCCGTACGCCCGCACCTATCTCGTCGTGGTGCAGCCCGGCATGCAGTCGATCCTCTCCGCGCGACGCATGGCGCGAGTCGCGCGCCAGGCCCCCGGCGTCGAGGTCGTCTTCGTGGCCAATCGCGTCGCCGGCCGTGACGATGTCGACCGTATCGAGAGATGGATCGGCGAATCCGTGCTGACCTGTGTCCCCAACGACGCGGAGCTGGCCGCGGCCGAACGTCTGGGCGTCGCTCCGATCGACCACGCCCCCGGCTCTTCGGCAATCGCGGCGATAGGAGATCTCGTCGCCGCCCTCAGTAGAGTTCGGACCTGAATGGAGCCGATACGGCTGATGTGCTGGTGTCGAAGCTGCGTCAGTGGCTTACATCTGCCCGCCTTGGCCGCGGCGGATGGCGGCATCTTCGGCGAGCACGGGCTGGATGTCGAGTTCGTGGACTGCGTTTCCCCCGCCGACCGGAGCCTTCGCGGGTACTCGGTCACGCTTAAGGCGCTGCCCGAGGGGGTGGCCGACTTCGCGCTGAGCTCGGTCGCCTACCTGCTCGCCGGACAGACCGAAGCGAATGGACGCCTGCAGGCCCGCTTCGCCGCGGTGTTTCACCAGCGCAACCCCATCGCTGGCTTGGTGCTCGAGGATTCCAACCTTCGCGAGCCCGAGCACCTCGCCGGTCGCAGGCTGGCGGGTCAGAACGAGAGTTGGTTCGCCCAGGAGCTCCAGGGCGCGCTGGCCTACAACGGCCTGGAACCGGCCAGCGTCGTGAAGCTGGCCGCCGGCCGGGCCGCGCTGGAGCAGGGCGAGGTCGACGCGATCCCCGCCTGGGTCGACATGACACCCGGCTACCGGGGCGGCGTCCCGATTCGCGCGATCCCGCTGGACATTGACGTCTATGCGACCGGACTGGTGGCGGCCGACCGTCTACCGCTGGAGCTGGTGACGCGGATGCGCGACGCGATGACCGCAGGATACGAGCTTCAGCGCAGTGACCCCGACCTCGGGATCACCGCGTTCAGACGCCGTTTTCCCAATATCTCCGAGGATCACCTCCGCGCCGGCTGGTCGGCCCTGGAGCCCTACCTCTTCGACGGGTCCCGGCCCGGCTCGATGGACGCGCACCGCTGGGAGACGACGATCGAGTACACCGCCGCGACCCACGGGTTGTCCGTGTTCCCGGCCGAGCGTCTCTACCGTCCCGAGTTGATTGCATCGGCCTTGGAGCCTTCACCCGTATAGCCGCCGTCCTGCCCGGGCAGTCACCCACACAAGACTGGCCCAGCTACAACATCGGGATCTGAGGTGTCGGCGCACCCTCGCCCTGGACTTTTGAGCCGCTGCGTCGTGGTCAGCATCGCCTGGTCCGGGCCATCAGCGACTTAGCCTGCGGGTCAACGGGCCTGGAGCCCCCGCAGACGGCCCACGCGCTACTCGATGGGACGCAGTTTACCGCCGCCCTCGGAGGCAAACGCGGCGAGCGGTGGCTCTGGAAGTTAGCGTCCCAGACCGGCAGATCGTCAAGGGCTCCCAGGATCGCACCGCCGAGCGCCCTGGAGAGGATCGCCGCGTCTTCAGCCAGCAACTCGAACACTCGCCACTCCCGGCAGAACTCAGCGAAAAGCGCCGCAGCCTGGGCCGGCGGAAGTTCCCCCTCGATTGACCCGACCCGGTCCAGAGAAACCACGAGCATCTCGAAGTTGCGCATGAGATGCAGGAATGTCGCGCTGCTGACGCACACGAGCGATGGATCGGTGGAGCTCGGGAGCTCGTCAAGCTGGCCCGCGTCCCGGGCTGACGCCGGAGGATGGCGACGACAATGCTTCCAAAAGACCACATCGGCCATCTCTGCCTCCAGCCAGTCATCCACGTCCTCGCCCACCGGCGCAGAGAGCAGGAAACGGGCGTTCGCCAGCCGACCGAAGAGCTGCCAGCGCGACGCGAGGTCACTGAGCAAGGCTGCGTAACCCTCTTCACCCTGATCGTCGGCAACGACCTCGGCGACGATCTTCCGTTCCGACTCGACCAGCGTGACGAAGTCACGTAGCACCCGGACGACCGTCTCCTTCGGCCAGCAAAACGACCTCGCGCTCATCGCTGTTGACATCTTCCGCTCGCGTTGCGCAGCGGTACGTCTCCCCTGATCTGCAACTCCGGCGCACCAGTCCGCGGATTCTTGACGCGGCTTATCCGGGCGTTCGGTACGTCGGTCTCAATGTAGTGATTGCCACGACCCCGCCCAAGTCCGTAGCGCCGCTCTGCCTCACGGGGCGAAAGCGGCCGGTTCCTTGCGTTCTCACCGAAGACCCGTCCTCGATCGCCGGCGCGAATCACCCCCTGGCGCACGATCCGATCAAAGCCAGCTTTGTTGGTGTTTACCGGAGGGCCCAACTCGTCGGCGACGTCCAGCAGGTCGCGGGTGGCTCGACTCGCCCGGCAACGCCTACACGGTTACCCATGGTGTCTACATGGTAATACGGTGCTCGTAGCAACGACGCGTGCGCGAATGCGAGGCCCACCGCGGTACCGTCTCGGAGCGCACCCGGGAGCTCCCGATGGAGTCCCCTGCGCTCACGGTGTCTTGACCGTCACGGTCACCGAGCGCGGCCCCAGCTCGCCGGAGACGTTGTCGCGCGCGACCACGGCGTAGTAGTAGCGGGTGTGGGGGCGTAGCCCGGTGACGGTGAGCGAGATTCGCTGGCCGACGCCGGTGACCGAGAAGCGACACCGGCCTTTACACAGGGCCTGAGCTCGGCCCAGCTCACGGGCGGTGCGGATCGGCGCAGGCGACTGGGCTATGAGGTAGCTCCGGGCAGGGGGTGGACGGCCCGCGTCGGTACCTGAAGCGGCGAAGGTGAGCGCCACCTTAGTGGGGGAGATCGCTCGCCCATGCAGTCTGCTCACGCGCCCGGGCCTGCGCCCGTAGCGCTTGAGGCAATCCGTCCGAGCGGCGCTCCTACGGCGTTTGGTCAGACCACTCGCTCGTGCCACGCAAGCGCGCAGTCCCCGCGCGCGCAGGGCCTGCGTGCGAAGCGGATCGGCGTTGGCGCCGGCCTGCGGGCCGGCGCACCCGGCGCCGAGGTTCCCGGGCCCGAGCTTCACCGGGCCCACGTTGCCGGGCAGCGTGGCCGGCGTGTCGCCGACATTGCTCACGGCGCAGTAGCCGAGCCGGCCATAGGCGCCGTCGCCCCAGCAGCGCACGGTGTCGTCGTCGAGCAGCGCGCACGTGTGAAGGTCCCCGGCGCTGATCGCCACCGCGGTGCGCCCCCGACCGAGATTCACCGGGCCGACCCGAGCCGGGGTGGCAACCGGCGTGTCGCCGACGTTGTTCGTGCTGCCGTAGCCGAGCTGACCATCAGCGCCGTCGCCCCAGCAGCGCACGCTGCCGTCGTCGAGCACCGCGCAGGTGTGGGCAAAGCCCGCGCTGATCGCCGTGGCGGTGCGCCCCGGACCCAGATTCACCGGCCCCAGCTTGTCAGGGGTGCTGGCCGGCGTATCGCCGACATCATTGGTGTTCCCGTAGCCGAGCTGGCCGCTGGCGTCAAAGCCCCAGCAGCGCACGGTCCCATCGTCGAGGATCGCGCAGGTGTGGGCGCCGCCGGCGCTGAGCGCCACCGCGGTGCGCGCGGGGCCGAGGTTCACCGGGCCGGCCGTGTCAGGGGTCTGATGATCGCCGACGTTGTTGTGGTTGCCGTAGCCGAGCCGGCCGCTGCCGCCGTTGCCCCAGCAGCGCACGCTGCCATCGTCGAGCAGCGCACAGGTATGGCGCCAGCCGGCGCTGATCGCCCTGGCGGTACGCCCGGCACCGACGTCGACGGGCCCGGCCATCCCAGGAGTATCGGCCGGCGTGTCGCCGACGCTGTTCGTGTTGCCATAGCCGAGCTCGCCGTTGAGGGCAAAGCCCCAGCAGCGCACGCTACCGTCGTCGAGCAGCGCGCAGGTGTGCCCGCCGCCGGCGCTGATCGCCACTGCCGTACGCCCCGGACCGAGGTCGACCGGACCGACTGCGGCCGGGGTCTGGCTCGCCCCAACGCTGTTGGTGTTGCCGTAGCCGAGCCGGCCGTCGGCCCCGAAGCCCCAGCAGCGCACGCTACCGTCGTCGAGCAGCGCGCAGGTGTGATAGTCCCCGGCGCTGATCGCCCTGGCCGTCCGCCCCGGACCCAGGTTCACGGTTCCGGCCGAGGCCGGGGTCTCGTCGTCGCCGACGTTGCTCGTGTTTCCGTAGCCCAGGGCTCCGTCGCCACCGTAGCCCCAGCAGCGCACGCTGCCATCGCCAAGGATCGCGCAGGTGTGGTACTTGCCGGTGGCGATCCGGCCGGCGACCAGAGTGGATGGCTGAGAGGCTTGGTCGGCCGTCGCTGGGCCTGCGCAGACGGCCGCGAGGCAAGCCATGACCAGCACGATCGGTCTAACGGTTGACGATCCTGAAATTGACGGTCTGGGGCTTGGAGGAGTCGTTCGCGCTGTTGGTGGCGATCAGCGTCGCCTGATAGCTGCCGGGCCGCAGCGGCTTTGCCCCGATGCGCCCGGAGAAGGCCACCGTGTTGGCACCGGCGATGCTGGTGCGCGTCAGCGTCCCCCTCGTGGCGAGGCGCAAGCAGGCGCGTGCCTTGCGCAGCTTGCGGGTCGGGACGACGCACTTCCTGCCCTGCCGCCGGCCCGGGAACCGCTCGACGATCACGATCTTCACCGTCGCCGCCTCAGACAGGGTGTACCTGAACGTCGTTCCCTGCTTGTGCCGCTTGCGCTTGCGCGCCTTCGCGGCGACGGCCACCGTCGGCGTCCTCCCGCCACCCACCGCGAACGTGGAGTTGGTCACCCGGTAACCAGAGACGACGGGGGCCGCAAAGCTGATCCGGCTCGAGAAGACGTCGGTCGAGCTCTCGGGGGCGTTGCGGGTATCGCCCCACGCGGCGATCGCGCCGGTGTTGGTCGACGCGAGCCCGGTGACGGTGTCGTAGTCGCGGGTCTGAAAGCCGGAGGCGATCGGGGTGAACAGGAGCATGGAGTCGAAGCTCGTGTCGCTCACGCGCGTGTTGGGACCGAACGTCAAGCCATCGTCGGTTGAGTTGGTGTACTCGTAGTCGAAAAGATGGTGCCCGGGATCACGGCGGTTGTCATAGAACCCGGCATCAACCCGGCCATCGGGGGCCACGCTCAGCCGCGGATCACGGTGCGAGTTGCCGGCGGCGCAAGGATCGTCGTTGAGCGGCTTGGGCGCACTCCAGGTCTGGCCGCGGTCGGTCGAGCGGTACACGACCGCCTGCAGGCTGGCGGTGCAGCCCGCGGGCGCCGGGTTGGGGATGGTCGCGGACGCCACGAGCACCGTTCCGCGCGGAGTGACGACGATCGAGGGTTCCTCGGCCACGGCGGTGTCGGCGTAATGAGCCACCCCGACGGTGACGGGATCCCCGTCGAAGCTGACCCCGCCGTCGCTCGAGCGCAGGAGCATCAGCGGGCAGTCGACGCCGCCCGGAGGAATCGTCCCGAAGCCGATGCCCGTACAGTCGGTGCCCGCCTTGAAGGGGCTTTCGCCCTTGAAGATGTCGTAAACGGTTCCGTCGGGAGCTACGGCAAGCTCGGGGATCGCCTCGCTCCGGCCGGTCGGGCCGGGGAGCTTGCGGTTGGTCGCCGCGGACCACGTCGCGCCACCGTCGTCGGAATGGACCAGCTGCACGTACAGGTTCTGGCGGGTGGGGAACTCGTGCCAGGTCACGTAGATGCGGCCGAAATGGGGGCTCGTGCGCGTGGTGTCGACGGCGATGTCGGATTGCACGGAGAACCCCGACGACGTGCTCGCGGGGATCGTGACCGGCGCTCCGAACTTCCTGCCACCGTCGGTCGACTTCCACACGATCACCGTCTGGGGCGAGCCGCCCCCGCTCGGGCGGTCCTGCGCGACGACGTACACGTTGCCGCTGGCGTCAAAGGCGGCCCCCGGCGACCAGCACGTCCCCGGCGGGGACTTGCCGACCGGCACCGGCGGATCGGGGAACGTCGGACCCGTGCCGGTCGAGGGCGCCCAAGTCTTACCGCCATCGAGGGAGTAATGGATGTGGCAGAAGTAATCGGGTTGATCGTTGCGCGAGGCGATCACCACGTTCTTGGCGTTGGCCGGGTTGATCACGACCACCGGCGAGCGGAAGTCCACATTCGGCTGGACCGGGTCGCGCGTGTCCACCTGGAGGTTGGATGACGCCGCGGCCGGCGCGAGATACGCCGCGGCGGCGGGAGCCAGCGCGGCCCCAACCGCACTCGCAACCAAAGCTGACCAGACGATCCGTCTCGTCGTCGCGTTCGGCTGATGGTGGTCACGCAGGGTGTCCGGCTGAAGGCCGTGGCGCCCAGCCAGCCACTTGGAGACGTGAGGCACGCGAGGCATCCTAGGGCTGCACGGTGCTAGCTGTCCAATAGAATCTGTGGTGATTGATTATAAGCTGGGGTTATCGACATCGAGCTCCGCCACTTCCGATACGTTCTCGCGGTCGCCGAGGAACGCCACTTTGGCCGAGCGGCGCATCGCCTCCACGTCTCGCAGCCGGGCCTCAGTCAGCAGGTCCGCAGCCTCGAACGCGAGCTCGGCGCGGCGCTGTTCGATCGCCGAAGCCGCCCGATCCAGCTCACCGCGGCGGGCAGCGTATTCGTTCAGGAGGCGCGACTCGCCGTCGAGCAGGCTGGGCGGGCGGTTGAAAGCGGCCGTCTCGCCGCTCAAGGCCAACTCGGCCGTCTCTCGATCGGCACGACGTTCTGGGCCTACAACGCCGTCGTTCCCGCAGTGACGCGCAGCTTCCTGGCCCACGCGCCCGAAGTGGGCCTGGACATCACGACGGCCCCGCCGACCGCGCAGGTTGACGCCTTGCAGAACCAGCGACTCGACGTCTGCTTTCTGGCCTTCGCGCAGTGGCTGGTGGGACGACGGGCGATCGAGGTGGAGCCGCTGCTCGAAGAGCCGATGGTCGCCGTCGTCGCCGAGGATCACCCGCTCGCCGAGCGTGCCGAGGTCTCGCTCGCGGAGCTGGCGAACGAGCCGTTCATAGCCCTGGCTCACGAGACCGTTCCCGGCCTCGTCGGCAGTCAGATGGCAATGTTCCACGATCGCGGCCTGTATCCCACCCAGGTTCAGGAGACGCCCGACCCGCTGGCCATGTTCAGCCTGATCGGCGCGGGAGTCGGCGTCGGCCTGCACATGGCGTCGTTCAGCAAGATGGGGCATCCTGGCATCGCCTTCATCCCGGTCGAGGGCAATCGCCTGACGGCCACGCTGCTGATGCTCTGGCGGCGCGATGATGATCGTGAGATCCTCCGCGTGTTCCTCGATGCCGCACGGCAGAGCACGCGGTTGCTCCAGCTCCCCGAGGTCTTCCGTCGGCGCGTCGCAGGCTAGACGCATTGGGCACGCCCTCGGAGGTCTGGCTGTCCGCGTCCACGTAGATATCGCGTACCCCGTCCCCGTTGACGTCACCCGGAGCGTAGGGATCTGAGTACATGCTGCCGAAGTAGGCGTCGGCTTGGGGGACTGGATCGTCGAAGGTGCGAAGCAGCTTCCCGTTCGGCCGCTGAACAAGTACGAGCGACCCTGGCCAACGTTGCCGTCGACCGTTGTGCCCGCGAAGCCGACCACGAGGTCATCGACGTGATCGCCGTCGACGTCGCCGGGGTTGGTCAGCCCCATGCTGAAGAATGCCTCGCTGGCGGATGGATAGGTTTCGGGACGAGGATTGGGAATCCGGCGAATGACGCTCCCGTTCTTGCCCGCGAACACGTACGCGGCGCCGGCAGTGGGCACGCCGTTGACATCCTCGCCCGGAGCAGCCGCCGCGAAGTCGGCGACTCCATGGTCGCTGAACACGTACATCTTGCCCTGGTTCTGGTTGCAGCCGTTGGGCTTCGGCTGATCGCAGCTGGGGCCAGCCCCGCTGTACACGGACTGGAACGGCGCGCCCACGGCGATGTCCGGGACGCCGTCGCCGTTGACGTCGCCGAGGCCGGTGATCGAGACGCCAAACCCCGCATGGGGCTGCGGCTCGGGGTCGTCAAGGGTCAGCAGCACAGCTCCCGTCCGTCCGTCCAGGACGAACACCCGACCCACCCCCGGCACGCCCTTGACCGTGTCCTCGGCAGTGGTGATCACCTCCTTGACACCGTCGTGGTCGAGGTCGCCGACTGTGTGCACGATCTCGCCGAAGACGGTGTGGGCCTGCGGCGTCGGGGACTCGATCGTAAGGGCTTGAAAGGGGGGAACCGGAGCGGCCAGAGCCGGCTGCGCCACCGCGGAGACACCCACCACGCCGACCCCGGCGAATCCAGCTGCTCGAGAAGCAACTGGGGACCGCGCTGTTCGATCGCAGCGGTCAGCCGATCCGCCTCACCGCCGCGGGTGCCGCCTTCCTGGACGACGCGCGGCTCGCAGTGCATCATGGTCGCCGGGCACTCGAGCAGGCGCGCCGGGCGGCGCGGGGTGAGGTGGGCCACCTCTCACTCGGGGCGATCTCCTGGGCCAACAACGCCATCGTTCCGTCTGCGCTGCGTGCGTTCCACGCTCGCGCGCCGAAAGTGAGCTTCGAGCTTTACATCACCTCGCCAAGCGCGCAGGTCGAGGCGCTGCACAAGCAGCGTCTCGACGTCGGATTCAGCGCCTTCGCTCGGTGGATGCAGGGCCGGCCC
This sequence comes from Solirubrobacteraceae bacterium, assembly GCA_050999075.1. Classification (GTDB taxonomy): domain Bacteria; phylum Actinomycetota; class Thermoleophilia; order Solirubrobacterales; family Solirubrobacteraceae; genus Palsa-465. The sequence goes on along the minus strand of JBPCPO010000073.1, from coordinate 14,525 downwards.
GGCCTCCAGGTCGAGCCCCTGCTGGAGGAGCCGATGGTGGCACTCGTGCCCGCGGACCATCCGTTTGCACAGCGTCCGGCGGTATCGCTCACGGATCTCGCCGGCGAGCGCCTGGTCGTCCTGGCCGATGCGGTCACGCCAGGCTTGGTCGACAAGCAGGTGGCCGTCTTCCACGAGCGGGGGCTGTCCCCCGCTGACATCCAGGACGCCTATGACCCGTGGGCGTTGCAGGCCCTGATCGCGGCCGGCATCGGCGTGGGCCTGCACATGGCATCGTTCAGCAATGTGCGCCACCGCGGGATCGTCTTCGTGCCCCTGCAAGGCGACGCCCCGACGGCGACCCTGTTCATGCTTTCACGCCGCGAGGACGATCGAGCGCTGGTGCGCAGCTTCCTGGAGAGCACGCGCGAGGTGGCTCGAACGCTCGCACCGCCCGAGGTGCTTCGCGGCCGCTAGCGGTGATGCGGCACGCGCTCGGCCGCTAGGGTCCGCGCCGGCATTTCAGATCGATTTGAAGCCCAGCTTCGCTGCGACGGCGCTCTGCGCCTCATCGCGCGAAGCGAACGCCCGCTGTTCTCCCGCCTGCAGCAACGGCGGAACGGTAATGCTCGCCACTGCGACATGCCAGGCGTCCATTGCGCGTAGCGCGTGCTCGCGCACCAGCGCGAGCGCTTGCTGTTCAACCCGCTCCTGTGGCGCGCTCAGGACGATCACCGGCCCGGACAGGTCCGCATCCAGCAACGCCAGCAAGCCTCCCGCATCCCCGCGGCCCGCTCGTGCGGCGCGCACGAGCGCTCCGGAGACCTCGATCCTCGTCCACGTCCCCGTGACCGTCGCCAGCTGCGGATCGGCAAGCAACCGCAGGGCGTGCTCATGCCCCTCCTCATCGGGGAGATATGCGCGAGCGAGGACTGAGGAGTCGATATACGCGATCAAGGCCGCTCGCGCTCTTGCGCGAGCAACCGATCCAGTCGTGGTCCCAGACCGCGGGTCGACTCGGTTATCCGCCGTCGCCGGGCGGCGCTCACCGGTCTTGCCTTCACAGTCCGGAGCGTGCCGGCAGCCGCCGCGGCAGCGCGTAGCTGCGCACGCCGACCGCCTTGGTCGGCTTCCGCGGCGGCGTCGAGCATCTCCGTCGCCACGGCATTGAGGCTGCGACCTTCACGCGCGGCGCGCGCCGCGAGCCGCCGGTGGACATCCTCGGGCACTCGGAGCAACAGCTGCTTCATTCCGATATGCTATCACGGCGTGTGACTGATAGCAGTACCGCACCATTGGGCCCAAAGCCCCGACCAGCTCCAGCAACGCCCTGAGGACGCGATGACCCTCGGCCCCCGGGGTCACCCAATGGCTCCCAACACGAGCCGCGACCGTGGCGGCGAGTGAAGCGGGCCAGTCTCAACCGCGATGGCGACGCGCGCTCAGCACGAAATGGTACGGCAGCTCGTCGTCGATGGGCTGCACTTCGAAGCCGGCTGCGGCGCACTCCTCAGCGGCCTCGGACCGCGAATAGCGCAGGTGCGCGGGAGGCCCGGGCGGGCTGGGGCGCTCGCGGTCCCAGTCGGCCACCAGTAACAGACCGGTGGGCGACAGCAGGCGGTGCATCTCCGCCAACGCGTTCTCCCCGCGCACCTCGTGCAGGACGTTGATCGCCAGGATCCGATCGACGCTCTCATCATCCAGTGGCACCGCGTTGTCGTGGATTGCCACAACCTCGATGTTGACCGCGTCTGCGACCCGCTCGCGCAGGAGCGCGAGCATCTCCGGGCTCTCGTCTACGGCGATCACCTTGCCGTCCCCAAGGCGTCCCGCTGCAGCGAGCGCCACCCGGCCGCTGCCCGCTCCGTAATCCAGCACCGTCTCGGTCCCGGTCAGCTCCAGCAGGTCCACGACAGTGCCGTCCGGCAGGAAGGCGTCGCGCTCGGCGGAGTCAAGCAGCGGGGCTCGGGCCGGATCGAACTTGCGCGACTCGCGCTCAGGCATGCATGCTCACCACGTCTGTCCCGAATCCTACGGCACCGTTGTCGCGGCGACGGATACGACCTCGACCGGCCGGGACTCGGGTGCGACGGGTCAGCCCTTCGGAAATCCCCACACCAGTGAAGGCTAATCTTGGGTTATGCCCACGCTGGTGCTCGGCACATCCCCGCCCGAGCTTGAAGCCCTCCTGGCGCGTCGGCGGCGGACGGGCGCAGACCGCTTCGACGAGGTGTGGGATGGTGTCTACCACATGGTCCCAGACCCGAGTCACGGACACGCCCGGCTCGAGGCGCAGCTGACGCGGTTACTTGGCCCCCCAGCGGACGCCGCCGGTCTGGAGATCACCGGCCAGTTCAACCTCGGCCAGACACGGGATGACTTCCGGGTTCCCGACGGTGGCCTGCATCGTCCGGGTGCAGAGGGAATGTGGCATCCGACCGCGGCCCTCGTCGTCGAGATCGTCTCGCCGGAGGACAGGAGCCGGCAGAAGCTGCCGTTCTACGCCACCTACCACGTCGACGAGGTCCTGGTCGTTGATCCCCGCGAGCGCACCATTGACTGGCTCGCTCTCGTTGGTAGCGAGTACCGCGGCGTGCCCCGCAGCGGCCTGATCGACCTCGGCCCCAGCGAGCTCGCCGAGAAGATCAACTGGCCGTAACCCTACGATCGTCATCCGGCCGAGCCATGCTCCGCGGTAGCGACCGCCCGAACGTCAAGCCGGCCGGCGCGCCGCCAGGCGGGCGACCGTCCTGTGCCCCGAGCTCTCGTCCCCGATCTGGACCTCCTGGTAGCGCAGCAGCTCGAGCGCGGCGAAGGCGCGGCGCAGCTCGCCGGGCTCCAGCCCGAAGCGCGGACCGAACGACTTAGCCGGAGGCTCCGGGCGCGCGCCGACGAAGGTCTCGAATATGAGCAGGCCGCCCGGCGCCAGCGCCTGGGCCGTCGGGTCGAACAGCGAGCGCTCACGGTAGAAGAAGTCGATCACGACCTCGTAGGCCGACCGCGGAAAGGAGGCACCCGTGGCGAGATCGGTGCGCTGCACCGTCACCGAGGCCCCTCGTTGGGCGATCAGCTCCTGAACCCGCGCCACCGCGACGTCGGAGATGTCCAGCGCGTCGACCTCGAACCCGAGCGCAGCGAGAAAGAAGGTGTTGCGACCCCCGCCGCAGGCGATGTCCAGCGCGCGCCCCCGACGCTGTGCCTCGAGCAGCTCACGCTGGTCGAGCAGCCAGGCCGCCGGCTCCTCTCGCCACGTCGCAGCGGCGTGGCGCTCATTCCAGTACCGGCGGGTCAGCTCGCCGTCGGCCGCGGGATCCGGTGGCGAGTCGCTCATCTGGTCACCGCAGCCCTGATCGCTGAGCACCGGTCACCGCCGCGAGGTCGAGCATTGCTCAGGCTCGCTCCAGCTCGCGCACCAGCAGCCCCACCGCCGGTCTGTCGTCAACCGTCCGCTGGGGGTGCGAGTAGGCGACGCGTCCGTCGGCGGCGATCACGAAGTCGCCGCCGAGCTGCCACGGCTGGCTACCGCCTCCCAGCCGCTCGCCCCCGCGCAGGAACCTGGCGTATCCGGCCAGCACGTGCGGTGAGAGCAGGGTGCGCGCGCGGCCGGCCCGCCCCAGCCCCCAGCGACGGTACGCGCCCAGCTCACGATCGATCAGCACCGGGTAGGGAATCTCCAGATCGCGCAGCATCGTCCGGCGCAGCAGCTCCGGCGGGTCGTGCACGACCGCGACCGCCGTGCCGACAGCGTCAACCCTGGCGCTGTGCTGAAGCACCTTCACGAGGTGCGTGCGGCAGAACAGTCACCCTGCGTGGCGCAGGAACGTCAGCAGCAGGGGTCTCCCCCGCAGATCCTCGAGCCGGAAGGAGCTCCCGTCGAGAGCCGCCAGCTCGAGCGGCGGCGCCGGATCACCGACCGCGGGTGGGGCCGAGTGGCGCAGATCAGACACGTGGGAACACCGATGCGTGACGGTAGCAGGGCGCTGTCTGGGACCCGCCTCCCGCACCGCCGACCGCACCGATTGGGACCCCCGGCTACCGGCGCCGCTGCACCACGCGGAGGATCGCCAGGGCCAGGCGCGCGAGCGCCTGCGGGCCCCCACCCGAGTAGCGCGCGGTCAGGTGGTCATCCGCGGCGCGAGCGGGACCCTCGGCGAACGTGGGGTACGCGTGCACCGCGCGCGAGACGGCGGAGATCTTCTCCCCCCGCGACACCCAGGCGGCGAGCTCGGCGATCGCCTCTCCCCCGGCCGGCGCCGCCACCGTCGCCCCCACCAGGCGGCCCCGAGGATCGCCGACCAGCTTCGCGAACCCGTACGGCTTGCCGGCGGTGATGGCCCGATCCAGCGACGCGTAGTCCGATTCGGCGCTCACGACCTCCTCCCCCCAGCGCTCCCGAGCCGCTGCTTCGGTCAGCCCGACCCGACCCACCTCCGGATCGGTGAACGTCACCCACGGCAACGTGTCCGAGACCGCACGGCGGGCACCGAACAGCGCGTTGGCGCTCGCCACGCGCGCGTGGTGGGCGGCGACGTGGGTGAACGGCAGCAGGCCCGTGACGTCCCCCACCGCGAACACGCCGCGGGCGGTCGTGCGCAGCCGCCGGTCGACGACGACGGCGCCGCGCGCGTCGATCTGGACGCCGATTGCCTCGAGGCCCAAGCCCTCGGTTCGCGGCGTGCGGCCGGCAGCGACGAGGATCCGGTCGAACGGCACCGATTCCGCCGCCCGCCCCCCCGCAAGGATCAGCTCACCGCTTCGATCTGCTTGCGCTCGCACCTCAATCGCCCGGCGCCCGACGCGCAGCTCGACACCGTCGGCCTCGAGATGCGCTGCGATCAGCTCGCTCGCCCGCGGCTCTTCCTTGAGCAGCAGGCGGTCGGCCAGCTCCACGATCGTCACCCGCGCGCCCAGCCGGGCAAAGGCCTGCCCGAGCTCGCAGCCGATCGGCCCACCGCCGAGGATCACGAGTTTTCGCGGCAGCTCGCGCAGCTCCCAGACGCTGTCGGTGCTCAGCGGGTGCGCCTCGCCCAGGCCGGAGATCGCCGGCGGTTGCGGGCGCGATCCGCTCGCCACGATCGCTGCCCGCCAGCGCAGCCGGCGACCGCCGGCCTCGAGCCTGCCTGGACCGACGAACCGTCCGTCCCCCTCGATCACCTCGACGCCCGCGGCGCGCAGGCGTGCCGGTGAGTCGTGGGGTTCGATCGCCCGGATCGCGCCCCGGACGTGCTCCATTACGCGCGTGAAGTCGATCACCGGATCGACCGGCGCCAGGCCGACCGTGTCCGCGTGACGCATCCTGTGCGCGAGCCCCGCTGCCGCGATCAGACTCTTGCTCGGCACGCAACCCGTCCACAAGCAGTCCCCGCCGGTCCGCTCGCGCTCGATCAGCGCGACGCGCGCGCCCGCGCCGGCGGCGATCAGCGCGGACACCAGCCCACCGGTGCCGCCGCCGATCACGACCAGGTCGTAGCGCCGGCTCATCCGATCCTCACGATACATGCCGTGCGCCTGCACTCGCATCGGTACGGTGCAGAGCATGATCGCTCTCCTGCGTTCGCCCCGAGCACGGCTGGGCGCGTTGGCGGTGGTGCTGATCGGCACCTCGATCGCCGTCGTGGCAATCGCCGGGCCGAGCCAGGCCAATGTGGAGCGCGCGGTGCGCTCGACCGGGATCGCCGGACCCATCATCTACGTCCTGCTCTACGTGCTGCTCACCGTGGCGCTGTTCCCCGGAGCTGTGGTCACCGCGGCCGGGGGAGCGGTGTTCGGCGTCGTGCTCGGCACGCTGCTGACGGTTGTCGGAGCGACGATCGGCGCGACGATCGCGTTCCGAGTCGGGCGTCGGCTGGGGCGCACCGAGGTGGAGCGGATCGCGGGGACGCGGCTCGGTGCCCTCGACGGCTGGGTGACGCGGCACGGCTTCGTCGCCGTCCTCTACGCCCGCCTGATCCCGGTCCTGCCGTTCAACGCGCTCAACTACGCGGCGGGCGTGACCGGGGTGGGGCGGCGCGAGTACGTGCTCGCCACCCTGATCGGAATCGTCCCCGGCACGTTCGCATACACGGCGCTCGGCAGCTCTCTGAGCCATCCGACCTCGCCGGTCTTCATCGCCTCCGTCGCGCTGATCGTTCTGCTCGCCGCGGCCGGACCGCTGATCAATCGCCGGTTGCACCGGCGGAGCACCGCGGCGGCGAACATCGAGCCGGCGCCTCCCGAGGACCCTCAGCGGACATCCGGGTAGAGGCGCGCCAGCCGCTCGGGTGGCACTCCGAGCGGGTAGAGCAGCCGAATCGCCAGCCACGTCGCCACGGTGCGCCCGATACCCCAGGCGCGCCACCTCCGAGCACTCGTCACCGCCGGGCCCGGCAGGCAGACCGTGGCGCCGCGACGCTCCATCCGCCGGACGAGGTCGCGGTCCTCCATCACCGGCAGATCGCGGTAGCCGCCGAGCGCGACGAACGCTTCGGTGCGCAGCCAGATCGCCGAGTCGCCGTAGTAGCAACCGGTGCGGCGCTGTAGCGCGTACACCCACGTCAAGTAGCGACTGTAGACGCCACCGTCATCCTCGAACCGCAGCGAGAAGTTTCCTCCCTGCGCGCCCGCGGCCAGGGCGCCGGTCACGCGTGCGTGGGCATCGGCAGGCAGACGCGTGTCGGCGTGCAGGAAGATCAGCCCGAGTCCCCGGGCCGACCCCGCCCCCGCATTCATCTGGCGCGCGCGGCCTCGGGGAGCCTCCAGCACGCGCGGAGCCGACGGGTGCGACCGGGCGAGGCTGCACGTACCGTCGGCTGAGCCGCCGTCGGCGACGATGACCTCCCAGGATCCTTCGAGCGCGCCGAGGTGCTCGAGCGCACCCGGCAGCGCCACCGCCTCGTTGAGCGTCGGGACGATGACGGTGATCAGCATGCGCCGCTCCCAGTCTGACGCATGCGCGGCTGGCAATCCTGGCCCCGGCGCTGCTCGCCCCTCTGACGCGGGGCTCAGCCCGTGGCCTTGACCGGCGGCGCAGAGCGCCCGCGGCGCACGGACTCCTCGGCGACCCAGGACAGAGCGGCGTCGACCACCGCTACCGGCCGCCGCCGCGCCGCACCCAGGCACCGGCCGAGCCGCCGTGCCCCCTGCCCGTAGTCGCCGATGCCGGCCGAGGCGCCGAGCACCGCCGCTGCCAGTCCGAGCGCGGGAAACCGCGCCAGCCGTCGCACGACTCGCAGCGAGACGTCCCGCAGCCCCTCGCTGCCGGCCGCCGCCCGGACCCAGACCGCGATCAGCACGAGCAGGGTCACGCGCGCCGCGCGCTGCGCGGCCATCTCCGTACCGATGCCGCCGAAGGCCCCGAACCCAAACGTGGACAGGGCGAGCGGCGCCGCCAGGGCAAGGCCGCGGAGCAGGTCGCGCGTACCCGCCCGCGTGAAGAACCAGACGACCGCCAGCGCGAGGCTCAGCGCGCCGATCGCCCGGGGATCGGTACTCGCCAACGCGGCGGCGAAGCCGGCGAGGGCAACGAGCACCATCGTGCCGGCCCGGCGCGGGGGCGCCGGCCGGCCCGGATCCGCCGCCGGCGCCGGCGCTTCGATCCCAGCGGAAGCTTGGCTCCAGCGGCGCAGGCCGCGCCGGATCACCCACGCCTGAATGAGCCCCGCTCCAAGCGACCACGCCCCGGTCGCCACCGCGGTCAGGATCAGTGCCCACGAGCGCCCCGCGGGCAAGATTCCGACGAGATGGCGAACGTGCTGATAGGTGCCGAGGTAGGCATCGAGGCCGACGATCAGCAGAATCGAGATGGTGCTCGTCACGCCGTAATAGAGGAGCCTCACCAGTGACCCGGCGAGCGCCAGGACGAGAAAGCCCTTGCGCCGGCCCGCCAGGGCGCCGAGCCAGGGAGCGCTGGCAGCGTGCGGGATCGGGATCCCCATGCGGGCCGGTCCCATGATCGACATCGTCTCCACCAGGCTGGCACCGGCGGCCGCGTAGCCGGCGCGAGCACCGTCACGCTCGGCCACCCGCGCGAGCGGGACCCCGCCGGCTATGGCCACCGTCCAGCCAAGCGGGACGGCGCGTGCGGCCAGGAACGTCAGCGCCGCCACGTTGGCCATACCGGCGATCGCGTGCTCGGTGCTCGAGGGCTCCCCGGCCGCACGCGCGATGGCGCCGGCCTGCGGGCCGGCGTCAGCAACGGGCAGGGACTCATCGGGTAGCGCGTGCAGGATGATGCACTTTATGCTGACGACGTCACACGCCTACTGGACGTGGCGAGCGCTGCCCGCCGGACGCCGCCGAGGCGCCGCCGTGCTCGGGGCCACCGCGCCCGACCTTCCCGCGCTGGCACTGGGGACGGCGCTGGCGCTACGCGGTTACGGGCATCGTGACTTGATCGGCCGTGTGTACCGCCGGGAGCCGTGGCGCTCGGTCCACCGGGGGGGCCATTCCGTGCTCGCGCCGGCGGCGGTCGCGGTCGCGGGTCTCCGGCGTCCGGCGCTCCGCGAGCTCGCGGCCGGGTGGGCCGCCCACCTCGCGGTCGATCTCGCCACTCACCACGACGACGCATGGCCGCCATTGTGGCCGCTGAGCCGATGGCGCTGGCGCTCGCCGGTGTCCTACTGGCAGCGCGATCACCACGCACAGCTGTGGCGAACGGCCGAGGCGCTCGCGCTCATCACGGCAATCGCCGGTGATCGGCAGAACGCACGACGGCTGGGGGGAGTCCTGGCCCTTCTCGCGCTGCTCGCGCCGGGATGGCGGCGACGGATCGGATATCCACGCGGCGCCGGCCGCGAGAGCTCATAGCCCCCCCGGCGGGACGCAAGCACCTTCGGTCCCTCGAGAGCTTCCGCCGGGGTCAGCTCAGCAGCCGCGCCATCAGGTCGTCGCGGAACCGTGGGTGGGGGCGGTGCGCGTAGCGGGCCGGTCGCCCACCGGGGAGCTCCGGGGCGGCGTGCAGCTCGGCCCCCGGAGCTTCGACGATCGCGATCTCGAGCGCCTCGAGCTCGATCAGCTCGGGCGTGGCCACGGCGGCCACCGCCAGCGTGTCGAAGGGGTGAAACCAGTCGACGCCAAAGTGCTCGCGCCAGTGCTCGAGCCAGCGTCGGGAGGGCGGAACCAGCCAGCGGGCGGTTGACGGACCCGCCTCGAGCGCCCGCAGCTCGGGCTCACCGATCCGGACGTGGGAGGAGACCTCGAACGGCGCCAGCAGCAGCTCGAGGTCCGCTTGGGCCAGCAGCTCGGCGGCGGCGGGAACATCGCTCTCGAAGTTCAAGTCAGGGAGTGCGTCTTCACCCGTGCCCACCTGGAAGCGCTGGCCGGGGCGCCGTCCCGCGACCGCGACTACGCGCTCGACGTGGGCTGCCGCGGCCGGGTCGCGCAGCGCGGTGGCCACATTGGTCAGCGGGCCGAGGGCGAGCACCACCAGGGGCGAGCGCTCCAGCGCCCGGACCATCGCCCGCGAGGCCGCGCTGGGGGCGCCCAGCGCGCCGGCGTCCGCGGCGCCCGGGTGCAGCGGCATCTCGTCGTGCCCCGCGAGGTGGAGCAGCTCCGCCGCGATCGCGTAGGCGCGCTCGAGGTCGGTGTTGCCGAACACGGTCGAGACCCCCACCACCTCCAGTTCCGCAGAGCGCAGCGCCTGCAGCAGCGCGAAGCCGTCGTCGACGTCGCGCTCGGGCACGCCGACCGCGGGGTCGGTGTCGATCCACACTCGAGTGGGACTCATCCGAGCACGAGCGCCCGCGCGCGCTCCAGCAGCGCTCGCTTGCGCGCCAGGCCGGCTGACAGGGGCAGCTGGGCGACGCCGAGCAGCCGGCGCATCATCTCGACTCCGGCAAAGCCAGCCGCCAAGCGGCGATCGAACCCCGGCGACGCCGCGTACCCGTCCCACACGCCTTCGCTCAGCGCCGGGGCCTGGTCAGCCAGCTCGAGGTGCGCGACCAGGACGCCGACGTCGTACTCCGGCGGCCCGAAGAAGCCGAACTCCGGATCGATCACCCACGGCGCGGTCTCGTCCTGGAGCCAGGAGCCCGGGAAGAAATCGCCGTGCAGCAGCGCGGAGCCCTCCCGCGCCAGGTAGCGCCCGCCCAGCCTTGCCGTCTCGGCGGCGAACATCCGATCGGCGCGCAGCTCGGCCGCCGCCGCGCCCAGACCCGGGGTGTGCTGCTCCACGTCCACGGGCCCTTCGCCCTCCAGCGGCAGGACGAAGATGTGCTCGTGGTTGAGCTCGCGCATCGCCCGGTTCTCCAGCCGGCGCGCGCGCTCGTCCCCACCGAAGGCGCGGTGCAGCGCGGCCAGCCATTCCAGCAGGTGCTCGAGCTGGGTCGCCGCCAGCTGACTCCCACCGTAGAGCGTGCTCATGTCGGGACGGTCGCCCAGGTCCTGCATGCAGATCACCCGGTTCTCGGCGTCCACGCCGTACTGGGTCGGCATCCGCGCCGCGAGCTGGGGCACCTCCCCGGCCAGCGCGTACCATTGCGCCTCCACCAGGGTGCGCTCCGCGGGGGCCGCGATACCCGGGTATTTCTCGACCCACGGGCGCCCCTGCTTGACCACCAGGCTGCGCCGGTCGGTGCGCACGCGCAGGGTGAGGTTCATGTTGCCCTCACCAGCGCGTTGCACCGCTTCCACCAGCTCGTCGGCCGCGATCCAGCCCCGCTCACGCACATACGCCTCGATCCCGGCCCGATCTCCCGCCTCGAGGCACCGCATCAGCCGGCTCCCGCGCCGATCTCGACCGCCTCGTCCTCGCCCGGCAGCCGCCACAGGCTCTCGGCCGGGAGCTTGACGCCCACCCGCTCGCCGGCGCGCGGCGCCTGATGGGGTGCCACCTGGACCTCCAGAGCCTGCCCGCCGCAGTCCAAACGCAGGCGCACGTGCGCACCTGCGTAGACCGACTCGACGACGCGGCCTCGCAGCGACCCATCGGGATCCAGGCGGACATGCTCGGGCCGGATCGCCACGGTAGCCGGTCCGTCGGGGCCCGGAACCGCAATCGGGTGGCCACCCACGGTCAGCGCCCCGTCGTGCACGACGCCGCGCAGCAGATTGGCCACCCCGAAGAATCGTGCCACGGCCGCCGTGATCGGCCGCTCGAACAGGGCGCCGGGCTCGTCGTACTGGACGATGCGCCCCTCGAGCATGAGCGCCAGCCGCTGGCCGAGCTGAGCCGCCTCGGCCTGGTCGTGGGTGACCGCGAGCGTGGTGAGCGAGCGCTCCCGCTGCAGGCGCACGATCAGCGCCAGCAAGCCCTCGCGGCGGTTGGGGTCAAGCGCGGCCAGGGGCTCGTCGAGCAGCAGCAGCCCGGGCTCGGCGCAGAGCGCCCGCGCCAGCGCGACGCGCTGCTGCTCTCCGCCGGAGAGCCCCCGCGTGGGGCGCCCGGCGAAGCCGCCCAGGCCGACCTCATCGAGCAGAACCCGGGCGCGGGCGCGGCGCTCGGAGCGCCGCACCCCGGCGGCGCGCAGCGGAAACGCGACGTTGTCGATCACCTCCAGATGAGGGAGCAGGCGCGGCTCCTGAAAGACGACGGCGATCTTTCGCCGGTGCGCCGGCACACCTGCCAGCGGACGTCCATCGACGCGAACCTCTCCCTCCTCCAACGGCTCGAGCCCCGCGACCGCGCGCAGCAACGTGGTCTTCCCCGCCCCCGATGGTCCGACCAGCACCGCACGGCTGCCGGCCGGGACGTGCAGCGACAGGCGCCGCAGGATCACCGCATCGCCCAGCCGGACGGTGATCCCCTCACACGAGAGCCCGGCGTCTGGCGGATCGGGAGTCGTCCTCACCCGCTCAGCTCGGGCGGATCGGGAGTCGCGGCCACCGGGATCACAGCGGTGCCCGCGCCGAGCGCGCGGCAACCACGATCGCTCCCACCGCCGGCACGAAGAACAGCAGCGACAGCGCGGCGGCAACCTCCGGGTCCGAGCCGATGAACGGCTGCAGGATCAGGGGCAGCAGGGGCTTTCCGCCGCCCACGGCCAGCGTCGAGCCGTACTGGCCCCAGGAGACCAGAAACCCCAGCACGGTGGCGGCGGCGAGCGTCGGACGCACCGCCGGGACCGTAACCCACGCCAGCCGTTGCCGCGGCGAGGCGCCCAGCGAGCGGGCCATCTCCTCGAGCTCGCGCATCTTGGGACCGAAGCCGGAGAGCAGGATCGCGACGACGTAGGGCAGAACCGCCGTGAGATGGGCGAGCACGATGCCCGGCAGCGTGTCGATCAGCCCCAGACGGATGAACCAGGTGGTGAGTCCGGTGCCGATCGCAAACGGTGGCACGAGGAACGGCATCGCCAGCAGCGTGAAGACGAGCGCCGGATGGCGCAGGCGCCGCTCCCCCAGGACGCGGGCCGCCGGCCAGGCGAGGGCCAGGCCGATCGTCACCGTGACCAGCGCCACGATCATCGAGTTGGCGAAGGCACCCCCGGCGTCGCCGGTCGCGAACGCCACGTCGAAGCCCCGGGTGCCAAAGCGCTGGGGGACGAGCGCGGGGGCGCGCCAGACGTCGGCGAAGGCCCGCACCACGAGCGCCAGCAGCGGCAGCGAGAAGAATCCCACCACCAGCGGCGCACCGATCCGGGACAGCCCAAGGCGCTCACGCATTCTCGACGTCCCGAGCGAAGCGCACCGCCACCACGGCGAGCAGGATCGACAGCGCCGCCGCCAGCAGCAGTGCCGCCGCAGCCTCGCCCTCCCCCGAGACGAGGTTGTTCTGGGTGGCCTGGTAGGCGAACGTCGACAACGTCGGCGGGTAGTTGGGCCCGATCGTCAGCGGCACCTCGAAGGAGCCAAACACGAACGCGGCGACGATGATCGACCCGATCACCAGCGGAGCGCGGATCGCCGGCCAGAGCACCCACCGCAGGCGCTGGCCCGCTGAGGCGCCGAGCACCGCCGTGGCCTCCTCGCGCTCGGCCAGGCCCCGGCCCATCACCGCCAGCAGCAACAACACCAGGAACGGGCTCTCCTTGTAGACATACACGAGCACGATCCCGAGGCCGAGCTGGTCGTGGACCAGTTGCACCGGGAGGGCCCCGAGAATGCGGTCGGCCAGACCTCCTGGCGCCAGCCACAGGACGGCGAGGTTCGCCACCAGCAGGTGGGGCACCGGGACCGGCAGGGAGGCGAGGGTCCGCAGCGCCGCGCCGCGCGGGCGCAGCAATGCCGCGACTCCCACTGCGACCAGCGCCGCCAGCGCCGTCGAGAGGATCGTGACCTGCACCGTGAAGCGCAGGGCGTCGGAGAACGCCGGATCTGAGAACAGCGCCCGCCACGCGTCGAGGTTGGCCTGACCCACGCCTCCGGCGGCGAGCGGCACCACGCTCTCACGCACTGCACCGAGCAGCGCCCCCCCGAACAGCACCCCCAGCGTGAGCACGGCCGGGGCGAGCAGACCCAAGTCGCGCAGCAGGCCGCGCCGCGGCCGCGTCAGGCGCGGGTCGGGAACCCGCATGCGCCGACGGGTTAATGCGGCTAGCGCCACGGCCACGCCTCGCCGTCGTCGCGCTGGAGAGCGCACGACGCGCTCATCCGCCGCGCAGGATCTCCCGCTGCCAGCGATCCTCGATCGGCATCAGGATCTTGGACGGGCCATCCTCGATGCTGTGGCCGAAATGGCTGAGCACGTACGGGCTCGCGCTGCCTTGGAATCGTGCGCGCTGCCTGGTGCTCAGGCGGCTCTTGTCGAGTACGGTGGGCGAGCCCAGCCCCTTGGCCGGGTCTGCCATGATCGCCTGGATGCGCGGGTCGAGCAGGATGTTGGCGAGCACCAAAGCACCCGCGACGTGAGCGGCGTCGGCCGGGATCGTCACGTAACTGGTGTTCACGAGCGCTCCCGGGCCGATGATCAGCGGCCGGCTCGACTTGGGAAACGCGCCCTTCTGGATGTTCGCGAACACGAAGCTCGGGTTGTAGGACATGGCAAAATCGACCTGACCGTCGGAGAACAGCTGGTCGAGCTCGGCCTCGGACTTGGGGAACACCTTGCCGCCGCGGTACTGCAGCGGCCTCAGCTCCTTGAGATACCGGAACGCGGCGTCGGCCCCCTCGAGCTTGACCAGGGTGCGCACGAAGGCCGAGCCGGTGAAGTCGGGAGGAGCCGGGTAGGTGACGCGGCCTGGGTGCTTGCGCGCGTAGGCCAGCAGCGCGTCGAAGGTGCGCGGCGGATCGGGGACCTTGGCAGGGTCGTAGGCGTAGTTGAACGCTGCCCGCTGCCACGGCGACTCCTGCCCGTCGATCGGCACCGTGAAGTCCCGGTTGATCGTCGGGTCGCCCAGATTGACGTACCGGACGTTCGGCAGAGTCGCTAGCCAGCCGCGCCGCCACAGGCCGTCCTGCTTGCCGGCCAGGAAGTTCTCGCCGTTGATCCAGATCAGGTCCACCGAGCCGCCGGAGAGCTTGCCGGCGCGGCGCTCGGCGATCACGCGCTGCACCGCGTTGGCGGTGTCGTCCACTCGCACCGGCATCACCGTGACGCCCAGCTCGCGGGCCGCCGGCGTGACGACGTTCTTCACGAAGGCGTTGATCTTGTCATCACCGCCATACAACCACCACCGTACGGTCTGACCGCGGGC
>JBPCPO010000060.1:0-6345 GCA_050999075.1 Solirubrobacteraceae bacterium | reverse complement strand
CCCCATAACCCGGTCGAGGGGTCCCTGCTCTCTGGGGTTTGGGGTTTTCTCCTTTTCTTCTTTTTTTCCCCCCCCCCCCCCCCCGGCCCGCGAGCGGATGAGGAGGTCGTGATGCCGGCTCACAGCGACAAGCGCCAAGGCGTTCTGCAGTGGGTGATCGTGCTCGTGGTCGGGGTGATCGTGGTGGCCCTCGTGCTGACGCTGGGCTTGATCCCGCGGTTGAGCAACGGTCAGAAGGTGCTCGACGGCGCCCAGCCGGCGTTCAGTCCGGCGCGCGTGGCGGGAGACCGAGCCGGGATCGACATCCTGTCTCACATCGTCGACCTGTCGGCTCCGATCGTCACGCCGCAGGGCGGCGGCGCGGGAGACGTTCCCGCGCTCCTGGACTACGTCGCGAGGACCCAGCACATCTCGCCGGCGCGGGCGCTCGCGACGTTGAAGCGGATGTTCCCCCACACGACGGCGCTGCTGCAGGCGATTCCCCTCACTGCGGTGACCCAGGAGCTGCCGCGACTGGTGGCGTTCCTGAGCCGGGAGCTGAAGCTGACGCCGGCGCAGCTGGAGGGCGCCCTGAAGGCCAGCTTTCCCGCGCTCGCGCAGTCGGTCGCGAACCTGCCGGTGGTGACGGCGGGCTGGCTGAGCATTCCGGGCGTCGACGGGCTCACCCGCTTCGACGGAGCTCCGGTGCGAAGCGTGCCCGAGCTGCGCACGTACTTCAGCGCCGACGTGATTCCGGTGCTCGAGCGTCAGGGCGCCGATTTCGACAGCCTCGACGGAACCTCGGCGATCGACTGGATCGCCCCGCTGCTGCTGATCGTCGGGGCGGTGGTGATCCTGTTCGCGGCGGCGATGATCCTCCGCAACCGCAGGGGCGTCTCCCGCCGAGAGGCGGTCGCCTCGGCGGCGGTCGTGCCCGTCGTAGGCGTCGTGGTCGTGGCGCTCGTGCTCGTTCTGGCGTTGATCCCGCGGGTCAGCGACGGCCAGAAGCTGCTCGACTCGCTGCGCCCCGTGTACCAGCAGCAACGCGTGTCGGGAGACCGCATCGGCATCAACATGGTCTCGAGCATCGTCGACACCCTGGATCCGATCATGACCAGCGCCGGCGGCGGCGCGGCGGAGGTACCGAAGCTGATCGCGTTCGTCTCGCAGAAGACGAGGCTCTCGCCGAGCGCCGTGCTGTCCGCGCTGCGGACGCACTTCCCGCACACCGTGGCGTTGCTTCAGGCGAGCCCGCTGACCGCGGTCGACGCCGAGCTTCCGGGCCTGGTGGGATTCCTCGGCCCCCAGGTGGTCAGCGTGATCCCGCACCTGCTCCCGACCGTGCTGAGCGCCCAGGCGGTTACCACCGGCTGGGAGAGCGTGCCCGGGCTCGATGGGATGACCCGCTTCGACGGCACCCCCGTGAGGACGGTCCCCCAGCTGCGGACCTACTTCAACTCGGACCTGATCCCCGTGCTCGAGACCCAGCGGGGAAACTTCGACAGCGTCGTCTCGACGTCGAAGATCAACTTCCTCGGCTGGCTGGTGCTGATCATCGGCGTGATCGTGATCGTCTACGGCCTGCTGATGGTGCTTCTGGCCCAAGGTCGCCTGCCCCGAGGTGCGCGCCGGGCCTGATGCCCGCGCGCCTGATGCATGCGGGACCTGATCCACGCCGGAGCTCGCGCCCCGGATCTAATATAGATTCATCTCTATAACCGTCACCCAACTGAATGCATTTCTGGCGGTTGTTCGCGGTGGATCGGTGACGGCGGCGGCCGACGAGCTGGTCGTCACCCAGCCGTCGGTGTCCTCGGCCCTGGCCGCGCTGGGACGCGAGCTCGAATGCGACCTGTTCGAGCGCTCGGGCCGGGGCATCCGCCTGACCGAGGCCGGCACGGCGTTTGGACCGTACGCCGCCGACGTGATCGGTCTGCTCGCGTCCGGTCGACAAGCCGCGCGCGAGGCGAAGGCCCTGGCCGCTCGAAAGCTTCAGATCGCGGCGGTGACGACCGCGGCGGAGTCGTTCGTGCCGCCGCTGATGCGGGCGTTCTCAGACGAGTACCCGGAGATCGAGCTGACGCTGGCCGTCGGCAACCGTCAGGACGTGCTCGAACGGGTCCGCAACCACTCCGTCGACCTGGCCATCTCCGGCAAGCCCCCGGGCGATGACCGGCTCGTCGCCGAGCCCATGGCCGAGAACGAGATCGCGTGCATCACGTCTCCGGATGATCCCGCGGCCGGCCGGGATGCCGTGGACGCCGCCCGGCTCGCGACCCGACCGTGGCTGCTGCGAGAGCCCGGGTCGGGCACGCGGACGCTCAACGAGCAGTTCCTGGTCAACCGCGGCATGGCCCCGTCAACCCTGACCCTCGGCTCCAACGGCGCCATCAAGCAGGCCGCACGGTCGGGCCTCGGCGTCTCCCTGGTCTCCCGGGCAGCGGTGGAGACCGAGCTGGCCTCTGGCCTGCTGGGTGAGCTGCGGTTGAAGGATGGTCCGGCACAGCGGGAGTGGTTCGTGCTGCGCTCGGCCGTCGGTCCGGTGAGGCCGCCGGTGCAGACGTTCATCGCCTTCGCGCTGAGGATGGCCGGCCAACAGCCCGATCATCAAGCCCCGCAAGAGCTTCAGCGTCCGCGCGGACGCTGAAGCTCTTGTGGCGGTCAGTCAGGCAGCCGCCGGCTCGTGCTCGAGCTCCTTGGTGTATCGCGCGTAGCGCGCCTCGCCGTTACAGCGGGCACGATGCGCGAATGCCGCCTGGGTGGCCTCCACGTTACTCTCCTGGCCCCCCCAAGCCTTCAGCGGCGAGGCCTGCAGCGCGCGACCATAGGAGAAGCTCAGCTGCCACGGCGCGGTCCCGAGCGCGTTCATCGCGTTCAGATGAGCGGTGGCCAGCTCGTCGCTCTGACCTCCGGAGAGAAAGGCGATACCGGGTACCGCGGCGGGGACCACCCGGCGCAGCAGCGCCACCGTGCGCCGGGCGACCTCCTCCACGCCGGCTTTGTCGGTGCTGTCGTAGCCCGAGAGCACCATGTTGGGCTTGAGCACCATCCCCTCGAGCAGCACCCGCTGGTCGAGCAGCTCGGCGAACACCGCCCGCAACGTCGCCGTCGTGACCTCCTCGGAACGGTCGATCGAGTGCTCGCCGTCCATCAGCACCTCGGGCTCGACGATCGGGACGATGGCCGCCTCCTGGCACAGAGCCGCGTAACGGGCCAACGCGTGGGCATTGGCGGAGATGCAGTAGCGGCTCGGAAGTCCCTCGCCGATCGTGATCACCGCTCGCCACTTGGCGAACCGCGCCCCGAGCTCGTGGTACTCGGCCAGGCGCTCGCGGAGACCGTCGAGGCCCTCGGTGATGGTCTCGCCGTCGGCCCCAGCCAGCGGCTTGGCGCCCGTGTCGACCTTGATCCCCGGGATCATCCCGAGGCCCTCGAGCAACGTTGGGAACGGAGTCCCGTCGGACGTCTGACGGATCGTCTCGTCGTACAGGATCACGCCGCTGATGTGCTCCGCGGCGCCGGGCGTGGTGACGAGAAGCTCTCGGAAGCGCAGGCGCGTGTCCTGGGTCGATTCGACGTCGACCGCTTCCAGTCGCTTGGTCATCGTCTTGTTGCTCTCGTCGGCTGCGAGTATTCCCTTGCCCTGCGCGACCATCTCGCGTGCTGTCGACTCGAGCGCTTGCCTGTGTTGCGTCATCGATTCTCTCTCTCCTGTGTAGTCGCGGCGCTCATGGCCCCGGCCGCACGATGCGGCGCTCTTGGCCCTCACCGCACGATCGCCACCCAGCGCCCGCACGATTGCGTCGGCGAACCGCCAATGCTAGGCTATCCCGGCTTGTGTTGATTGTCACGATGTTAGTCCACCGACCATCGACCACCGATTCAGAAGCTATCGGTTTCGATGGCGGCTTCGCCTCTGCATCTTCCCACCCCGCGCGCAGGGAGCCCTCAGTTTTGCCTCGGTTTGGAGAGTGCCCGCTGGCGAAGCGAACTGCTTCGCTGCACTCGGTCGGGTGGGTCCACACGGCAGAGATCGATCCACATGGGGCCCACCCGGATCACATAGAGGTTTCCCTATGGCAACACGGCAAATCAGTCCTTGACGCTTATGCCGTTGCGCGGCTAGCCTACGAAATCTAGTTCGACCCGAAAGGCTTGTGAACATGACGCCAGATTCCTCCGCAACGGCCGGCGATTCGGCCACGAAGGCAAAGAGCAACGGTAAGAGCGTGGAAGGTAACAAGAAGGACCGGTGGGCGGCTGGGGTGACGCCGTACGCCGAAATGGGCTATTACAACGCCGACTACGAGCCCAAGCCGACGGACATCCTGGCCGCATTTCGGGTCACTCCCCAGCCCGGCGTTGACCCGATCGAGGCTTCGGCTGCGGTTGCGGGCGAGTCCTCGACCGCCACTTGGACCGTGGTCTGGACCGATCGGCTGACCGATCACTCCTATTACCAGGCCAAGTGCTACTCGGTGGAGCCGGTGCCGGGTGCCGAGGGTCAGTACATCGCGAAGATCGCCTACGGGATGGACCTCTTCGAGGAGGGCTCGATCGCCAACCTCACGAGCTCGATCATCGGCAACGTGTTTGGCTTCAAGGCGCTCAAGGCGCTGCGCCTGGAGGATCTGCGGATCCCGCCGCACTACGTCAAGACCTTCCAGGGCCCGCCCCACGGGATCGTGATCGAGCGCGAGTACCTGGACAAGTTCGGGCGGCCGATCCTGGGCGCCACGGTCAAGCCGAAGCTGGGACTGTCGGCCAAGAACTACGGCCGGGTGGTGTTCGAGGCGCTGCGCGGCGGGCTCGACTTCACCAAGGACGACGAGAACGTCAACTCGCAGCCGTTCATGCGCTGGCGTGATCGCTACCTGCACTCGATCGAGGCCGTCAACCGCGCGGCGGCCGCCACCGGCGAGGTCAAGGGCCACTACATGAATGTGACCGCGGCCACGATGGAGGACATGTACGAGCGCGCAGAGTTCGCCAAGGAGCTCGGCAGCGTGATCATCATGATGGACCTGACCGTCGGCTTTACGGCGATGTCGTCGATGTCCAAGTGGGCTCGGGCCAACGGGATGATCCTGCACCTGCACCGCGCCGGACACGGCACCTACACCCGCCAGAAGAACCACGGCGTCTCCTTCCGGGTGATCGCGAAGTGGTGCCGGCTGCTCGGCGTTGACCACATCCACGCCGGAACGGTGGTCGGCAAGCTCGAGGGTGACCCGAACATGATCAAGGGCTACTACGACACTCTCCGCGATGACTTCATCAAGGAGAACCCGGAGACCGGCATCTACTTCGACCAGGATTGGGCTTCGATGCCGGGCGTCATGCCCGTCGCCTCGGGTGGCATCCACGCGGGTCAGATGCATCAACTGCTCGAGTACCTCGGCGAGGACGTGATCCTGCAGTTCGGCGGGGGCACGATCGGGCATCCGATGGGTGTCGGCGCGGGTGCAACCGCCAATCGCGTCGCGGTCGAAGCGATCATCCAGGCGCGCAACGAGGGCAAGGACTACTTTCAGGAAGGTCCCGACATCCTCAAGAAGGCCGCGAAGGGCTGCCCCGAGCTCAACGCCGCCCTGGAGGTCTGGAAGGACGTCACGTTCGAGTTCGAGTCCACCGACACCCCGGACACGACGGCCACCCCGACCGCCAGCCGCTAGCGGCGGCCCCGAGCTACAGAGCACAGAGAGGCCAAAACCATGAGAATCACACAAGGCACGTTCTCGTTCCTCCCCGAACTCACCGACGAGGAGATCGAGGCCCAGATCAGCTATTCGGTAGAGAAGGGCTGGTCGATCGGAGTCGAGTACACCGACGACCCGCACCCGCGCAACGGCTACTGGGAGATGTGGAACCTCCCGCTCTTCGACCTCGAGCCAGACCACGTCGGAGTCGCGATGCGCGAAATCCAGGCCTGCCGGGAGGAGTTTCCCGACCACTACATCAAGGTGATCGCCTACGACGCGACCCACACCCGGCAGTCGACGGCGCTGGCCTTCATCGTCAACCGACCGGATGACGAGCCGGGCTTCCGGCTTGAGCGCACCGAGGATCGCGACCGGGTGATCCGCTACCGCCTCCAGCCCTACTCGGCCAACGACCCGATCGGCCGGCGGTATGGGCGCAAGGAGTCAGCGAACGGCAAGGCCGGCGAAGTGCGCCGTCCGAAGCTGGTCGAAGACGGCGACGAGTAGGGTCGCCGGCAGCAGATGGCCGACAACGAGTTCACGTTGAATCGCCGAGTTCCCGGGGGGTCTCCCGCCACATCCCGGACAGAGAACCAACCAGGGGAAAACAAACCCAAATCCCTGGCGGCGCAGGGGTTTTGCCAAGAGGGGGCTCGCCCAGAGG
>JBPCPO010000111.1:0-44687 GCA_050999075.1 Solirubrobacteraceae bacterium | reverse complement strand
CCCATCAGGCCCCATCTTGCGGCCCCTGGTCGGTGATGGCGGCGCTCGGCCATCCCGCAGAGCACACCTCCGGCGCGGCTCGCCGTTGGGCCACCGTCGCGGGGGGTCGGCTCCTCGAAACGTTGCCCGCATGGCGTTGCGTTCACGGCCAGGTCAGCGCCGACGGCGTCGCCTCGCCCGCGAGCTCACGCCGCCGCGCGCAGCCGATCGTCGACCAGCGCCACCGCGCCGGCATACGCCGTGTGCGTGAACAGGCTCGTGGCCAGGAAGCCCGGCGGCCAGCGCCACGGTGGCGGCGTGCGGCCGAGCAGCGGAAACATGGTCAGCGTCGCGGTCATCAGCGTTCCGCCGAACGCCGCGGTCGCCCACGGCTCCGGCAGCCGGCGCGCGAGCACGCCGTGCCAGAGCCCGAACATGGAGCCGTAGCTCCACCGCAGCAACAGCCCGAGCTCGTCCTCCTGCCGACCGGTGACATGCGGCAGATGCAGGATGCTCACGACGATCTGCCCCGGCACGAGGCTGTCGTCGTAGTCGAGGGAACCTCCCGTGCGCCGCAGACGACGCTCGCCGGCGTAGACGAGCGTCAGCGTCGCCGTGCCGGCAGTTCCGGCGAGGATGCTGCGCAGCGGCCAGAACGGCCGCTTCAGACGGACTCGGGTCGGGCCGATACAGGCAATGTAGTGCCCTTGACCACTCCGTCCGCATCCGGACGTACGAATGGTTACGAAGTCCGGTGCCAGCGCGAGATCGTGGGGTTAGATAAGACAAAGCCAACTCGGAGGTGAGCATGCTGTTCGTACTGGCAGTCATCCTGTTGATCCTCGCCGTAGTCGGTGGCGTGGCGGTTCACCCGCTGCTGTTCCTGATCGCGCTCCTGGCCGTCATGGCCCTGTTCGGGGGCCGGCGCGAAAGGCGCGGAACGGTCCGGCGCGGAATGGTCCGCTGACGGGAAGGTCCGCTGACGGGAAGGTCTGCGGACCTTCGCGGCCAGCCCGCCCGCCAGCGGGCTGGCCGCGTCATCTTGCCCGTTGCCCGTGGTGCGTCAGCCGGGACGGAATATCCGGTGGCGCATCCGGTTCGTCACTGCTGCCCGGGCTGGATCAGGTCATCGCCGCCACGAGGCGATGGTGGCGCAGCTGGGCCGGCGGGGCGCCGTGAAGCATCCAGATCCCGTCCTCTCGCCGGCTGACCGAGCCGGCGCGCACCAGGTCGCCCATCGCGGTGGTCACCGACGGGCGATGGGCGCCGACGAGGTCGGCCAGTCGCTGATGCGAGAGTGACAGCGGCACCACGATGCCCTGCGGGGAAACGCGCCCCCAGCGGTCGGCCAACTGCCAGAGGGTCAGGAGCAGTCGATCGTCGACGCGCTGGTGATGAGCGATCGCCAGGACCACCGCCAATGCGTGCGCGCGCCGGGTACCACGAGCGAACAGCTCGACGCCGAGCTGGGGCCACGGCGTCATGCGCACCACCAGCCCGTGATCCAGCACCGCCAACCGCGCGGGATCGAGCACCGTCCACCCCACCTCCGCGTGGACGTGGGAGCCGTCCGGATCCCAGCGCCAGGGGCGTAGGACATCTCCGGCCCCCAGCAGCTCTACGCACCGGCGCCCGAGCACGTCAACCTCCCGCGAGAGCAGCCCGTCGACGATCAGGAAGCCGCGGTGATGCAGTTCGGGCTCGACCGCGTTCGCCGCATCCCACGCACCGGGCGAGAGGCGGCGTACGCGGGTCAGCGCCTCTCGTCGTGCGCGCTCGCGCTCAGACTCGTCGAGCAGCTCCGCAAGCTCGGGATCGGCATCGACGATGCTGATCAGATCGGTTACCGAACCCACGCCCTCAGCGCGTCAACAGGATGATCACCAGGATCAGAACCAGGAACGCCAGGCCGGCCGCGGCCCGCGGCCAGCGGCCTCGCCAGAACTCCGGCTTGGCTCGGTCACGGGAGTAGCGACCCTCCGGTGGCTCGCCCACCCAGTCGTCGTCGTCATAGCCGGGCATGGCGTACAGATTACCCGCAGCGGCGCACTCCCTCGCTGCTGGGGAGGCACGATGGCCCCGGTTCTGGACCGCCGATGGTGCCCGGCGGGTTCCCTGGCCACGAGCGGGCGTGCGATGATCACGTCCATGGCGCAGCCAGGAGCCCAGAGAGCCCAAGCCGCCCAGGGAACGCGAGACCCGCAAGGAGCCGAGGGAACCCAGGGAATGGGACGGATGACGGCGGCGTTCGATCCGCGGGTCCCGCTCTACCGGGATGCGTTCACCGAGCAGCTGGTGTTCACCCTGTCCGCCGCCGGGGCACTCGTGGGGGTACCGGTGATCCTCCTGATCGTCGGCGGCATATTCGGGCGGCTCAGCGCGGGCGTGTTCGTCGTGGCCAGCATCGTGCTCGAGTGGTTCTTCATCTTCGTCGTCGGCCGCCCCCAGATGACGCCGCGGCAGGCGCTCGGCTGGGCCGGCCTCTGGGGGGCGATCGCCGCGGTGTTCGGCGCCCTCTTCTACTACCTCGTGGTGAAGTCCCTCTGATGTAGTGGCGCCCGCGCGCCGAGGCGCGCGCGGACGATGTGCGTCCGCGATCCGCGCCGCGCCGATCCGAGCCGCGCCGATCCGAGCCACGGCGCGCCGCGATGCTCAGGCTTCGCCGCGGGCAGGGTAGTCGTTGGCGGTCCAGTAGTCGATGGCGCCGAGCAGGTCGTCCAGGCGGGGCCGGCCGACCGGCATCGAGAGGATCGACTCGTAGTAGACCGCCCCGTCCGGCGCGATCAGGAACAGACCGGGCTCGTTGAACAGGTCGGGCTCAGCGTCGCTGATGCCACGGGAGACGAACAGGCCCCACGTCCGCATCTCCTCCTCGGTCAGCCCGTAGGCCAGGGCAAGGCGCTCGAGCTTCCATTCATCCCGGAGCTGCTGGGTGCGCTCGCGGGTCTCGCCGCTGACGGCGATCACGCCGATTGCCTTCTCGGTCAGCTCGTCGAGTCGTCGATCGAGCTCATGCAGCTGCGCCTGGCAGACCGGGCAGTGGCGCCCGCGGAAGAACACCACCATGGTGAAGCGCTCGGGCGTCTGGTCGGCGAGCACGTAGGTCCCGCCGGAGAGCAGTTCGAGACTGAGCTCGGGGGCGGGCTGGCGCGGGCGGACGCCGCGGGCGACCGGAGTGAGCGCGGTGGTATCAGGCATGAGTGAGTAGTCCTGTTCGTCGGAGGTCGAGACGTACTGGACCAGTTAGTCCAGTACGTCAGCCATCAAATCACAACTCGACTGGACCGTCAAGTCCAATTCGCCTACGCTCCTGTCCATGGCCACGGCTGAGCCCAAGACCGCCAGGGGGCGCGCGACCCGCGAGCGGATCGTGCTCGCCGCCGCCGAGCTCGTGGCCGAGAGAGGGGCCGCGGCGATGAGCCTCGACGGCGTCTGTGCCCGCGCCGGCGCCAGCCGCAGCCAGCTCTATCACTACTTCGAGGATCGCGCCGACCTCGTCCGCGCGGTGGTTGGCGCCACCGCCGAGGCGGTGCTGGGTGTCCAGATCGAACATCTCGAGCGTCTCGACTCGTGGGGCTCGATCGAGGCCTGGTTTCACCAGCTGGTGTCGTTTCAGGAGGCCGGCGGTGCGCGCGGTGGATGCCCGATCGGGTCCCTCGTGGGCCAGCTCGCGGAGCGAGACGAGCCCGCCCGGACCATGCTGGCGGCATCGCTGGACCGCTGGGAGGGCCATCTCGCCGACGGACTGGCTCGGATGCGGGCGGACGGAGAGCTCCGACCTGACGTCGACCCCGCCCGCCTGGCCACCGCCACGATGGCCAGCCTGCAGGGCGGCCTGCTGTTGACCCAGGCCCGCCGCGACCCGGCTCAGCTCCGCATGGCTCTGGACGGTGCGATGGCGATGCTGCGCGAGGCGGCGCGGACCGACCCATGACCGGCCGGATCCGACGGCCCCCTCGGACTGCTCACGACTGACAGACCGGGCACCAGTAGGTGGTTCGCCCGCCCACGGTGGCGCGTGAGAGGCCGTGGCCGCAGCGCGGGCAGCTGCCGTCGCGCCCGCGGGCCGCGACGAACTTGCCGGTGTGCGCGCCGCCCTTGCGGATCGCCGAGCGCACGGCGGATCGCAGCTCGCGGCGCAGCCGGTCCAGGTCCACCACCGACAGCTCCGCAACGGAGCGTATCGGAGCGATGTGGGCCTGCCAGAGGACCTGATCGGCCAGCAGATTGCCGACCCCCGAGATGGCTCGCTGATCGAGCAGGCGAGCCTTGACCGGGGCGCGTCCGGATCCGATCAGGCGGCGGAAGTCGCTGCGCCCGACGTCCGCCGCGTCGGGTCCGACGTGGCTGAAGTCGGGGTTGAGGATCGCTCGTCCCAGGCGTCGCTTGTCCCTGAGGATGAAGCCCGTGCCGTCGTCGAACCCGACCGCGAACCGGCCCCAGCGCGGCGTGTCGCCCGGACCGTCGAGCACGATGTGGCCGGCCATGCCCAGGTGCAGGCCCAAGCTGGGGCCGCTGTCGGTCTCCATCCACAGGAACTTCCCCCGGCGGTGGGCGCTGATCAGCTCGTGACCGATCAGCGCATCCGCGATCTCGCCCGGCGCGTGGGGTCGGCAGACGTAGGAATCTCGGTCATCCACGCGCACGATCCGCCGGCCGAGAACGCCTTCCAGGGTCTGGCGGGCTCGCTCGGCCTCCGGCAGCTCCGGCATGGATCGGCGACGCTACAGGTTGACCGACGCCATTCCGGCCTCGTCGTAACGCTCGCCCGCGGCCGAGGGCAGCTCGGCCTCGATCCGCGACAGGTCGGCGTCGGTGAGCTCGACCTCGACCGCGAGCGCATTCTCCTCCAGATACCGGCGCCGCTTGGTCCCCGGAATGGGAACGACGTCCTCGCCGCGGGACAGCACCCAGGCCAGAGCCAGCTGAGCGGGCGTGATCCCCTTGTCCTGCGCGATCTCCGCCACCTTGGCGGCAAGCCGCAGGTTGGCCTTCAGGTTCTCGCCGCTGAAGCGGGGGCCATGGCGCCGGAAGTCGTTCTCGTCGAGCTCTTCCGGCGACTTGAACCGGCCGGAGAGAAACCCGCGTCCGAGCGGCGAGTAGGGCACGAACCCGATCCCCAGCTCGCGGCAGACCGGCAGCACCTGCGCCTCGACGTCGCGGGTCCACAGGGAGTACTCGGTCTGCACGGCGGTGATGGGATGGACGGCGTGGGCGCGGCGGATCGTCTCGGGCGCGGCCTCACTGAGCCCGAGATGACGTACCTTGCCCTCCCGGACGAGCTCCGCCATCGCCTCGACCGTCTCCTCGATGGGCACGTTCGGATCGACGCGGTGCTGGTAGTAGAGGTCGACGTGATCGGTCCCCAACCGGTCCAGCGAGCCTTCGATCGAGCTGCGGACATGCTCGGCCGAGCCGTCCAGCGGTCCGAGCGTCGAGAGGTCCCCCGGCTCGGTCGAGGGCTCGATCCGCCGCGCGAACTTGGTCGCGATCACGTACTCGTCGCGATGCCCCTTGATCGCTCGGCCGACGAGCTCCTCGTTGGTCATCGGTCCGTAGAGCTGGGCGGTGTCGAGGAAGTTGACCCCCAGCTCCAGCGCGCGCTGGATGGTGGCGATCGCGTCCCCTTCGTCGGCCGACCCGTAGAAGGCCGACATCCCCATGCATCCAAGCCCGAGTGCGGATACCTCGAGTGATCCAAGCTGTCGAGTTTTCATGTTGCTCCAATCTCGTGGGTGAGGTTCCCAAAGCGCGCTCAGCCGACGGCGGCGTGGGACGATGGGGCGATGCCAGCTTTCGTCGATGACCGACGCATGAGGTGATGGTGCCCGCAGACGGCAAGAGCGAAGCGGTGGAGCTGGAGGTCGCCGGCCGGACGGTGCGGATCTCGAATCCCGACCGCGTCTACTTCTCGGCCCGCGGCGAGACCAAGCTCGACCTCGCCCGTTACTACCTCAGCGTCGGCGACGGGATCGTGCGCGCGCTGGCGCAGCGGCCGTGCATGCTCCACCGCTTCCCCCGCGGCGTCGACGGCGAGAAGGTCCACCAGAAGCGTTTGCCTCCGGGGGCCCCGGACTGGATCGACACCGTTCGCGTCGACTTTCCCTCCGGCCGGCACGCCGACGAGCTGTGCGTCACCGAGCTCGCAAGCGTGATCTGGGCCGTCCAGATGTCGACGGTGGAGTTCCATCCCTGGAATTCCCGGCGCACCGATGTCGAGCGCCCCGACGAGTGGCGCATCGACATCGATCCGATGCCGCAGTGCGATTTCTCGACCGTGCGGCGCGTGGCTCACGTCGCCCGCGAGGTGCTCGGCGAGCTGGACGCGCCGGGATGGCTCAAGACCTCGGGCGGGTCCGGCCTCCACATCTACGTCCGCATCGAGCCGCGCTGGGGCTTCGGCGACGTGCGACGGGCCGCCCTCGCCTTCGCCCGCGAGGTCGAACGCCGTGTCCCCGCCGACGCCACCACGACCTGGTGGCGCAAGAATCGCGAGCCCGGCAAGGCGTTCGTCGACTACAACCAGAATGCCCGCGACCACACCATCGCCAGCGCGTACTCGGTCCGCGGGGTCCGCGAGGGCCCCGTTTCGACGCCGATCCGCTGGGATGAGCTCGACGACGTGATCCCGCACGAGCTGACCATCGCCACGGTGCCCGAGCGGTTCGCGAAGCTCGGCGACCTGCACGAAGGGATCGACGGCGCGGCCTTCTCGCTCGAGCCGCTGCTGGAGTGGGCCGAGCGCGACGAGCTGAAGAATCCGGATGGCGAAGGTGCTGATCTCGATGCCCGATGAGCTCCTCCGCCGCGCCGACCGCGACGCGAATCGACCCGGCGCTACCCGCAGCGGTTTCTGCAGAACGCCGTCATGGCGGCCCCTTGGCCGTTCCGGAGGAGCCCGCGGGTCGACCCGATCTGTTCGGAGGCCCGGCGGTCAGGGCTGCTCGACCACCATCAGCGTGTGGCCGCTGGGATCACGGAACCAGAACATCGGCGGTATCGGATCACCCATCCGCGACACCTCGGCGTCGACGTCCACCCCGCGGGACTTCAGCTCGCCGTGAGTGGCATCGATGTCGTCGGTGGTCAGGGTGATGCCGGTCTGAGTGGGCTCGACATCCTGCCCGTCGGGCGGAGGCGCCAGCGCGATCCCCGTCGTCCCCTCGGGCGGATAGACCTCCACCCAGCGGTACCGGTCCCCAAACGCCGTGTCGGTGCGCTTCTCGAAACCCACCGACTCGTAGAACTCGATCGCGCGATCCTGGTCGATCGTCGGGACGCACACGAGGCTGATCTGGCCGATCCGCGTTGCTGTGGTACTCATCCTGCACCTCCTGAGGTTGTGGTTTTCAGACCTAAGACTCCGCGACGGTCAAAACTAATCGGTTGGGGCGGTCGCTCTGGACGATGGCGCGCCCGGACAACGCCCGGACACGTCGATCACGGTAACCGAGCCCGGGACGGATGCGCTGAGATCCTGGCGGTGGCAGACACCTCGGTGCGCGGACTGACGTGGACGCCTTCGGCCGAGGGGTGGGTGCTGCCGGCAACGGCCTGCGAGCTGACCGAGTTCGCGGCGCTGTGCCGGGAGGTCGTCGGTCCCCACCGGCGAGCCGGCGCTGGCCGTGCGAGCATCGACCATCCCGCGCGTGAGTGGCTGGCGCGCGTTGCCCGCGCTGACACATTGGCCGTCCGGGGCGTGGGGATCGGCCACCGTGCGGGCGCGATCCGCGACGACGTGAACGGCATCGAGCTGACCACGATCCACCGCGCCAAGGGACGCCAGTCGCGAGCAGCCTTCCAGACGGCGGCGATCGCTCTCGAGCGGCAGCTCGTCGGGCCGGAGACGACGTCGCCCAACATGACCCCCGCCGAGCTGCTGCAGGTGATCGAACCGCTCACCGACGGCGAGCGCACCGCCGTGATCCGGGCGGTGGGCGCCGCCGACAGCGCCGCGCGGCTCACCCGCCTGAGCCCCGGTGCACGGGCCGGCCTCGTCTCCGCGCTGCGCAACCTGCTCCCGTGATCGCGTGCTCCGATTCGCGGCGATCGTGATCTATTGATCGCCCAGGCTCTGGATCGCGCTCGGCCGTCGATGCCCGACGAGACGGTGGCGCTCGAGGGCCAGCTGTTCCGTCCGGCCGGCGCGCAATCGTACGGCGAGGATGATCGACGTGCCCGATCGACGACGGCCCGGCTACGCGCAGTTCGCAGGCCGGTGGGCCTCGACCGTGATGGCATTGCTGCTCCGTGTCCTCCGGGTACAGGCGGCACCGATGCTGGACCCGGGAGAGGGGCACCGTTGAGCGTCGAGCTCTCACCGTCGCTGGTCGGTGCCCTGCTGGAGGACGCCGAAGCTCGGTCTGTGGACAACGGCCCGACGCCCCCCTCGGTCGCTGAGGCGGGCCTCGGGCCGCACCACGTTCTGCGCTACGCGGTCGCCGACGATGCCGAGACCTACCGGCGGATCATGCGGGTCCTGTACCTGGAGCACCAGGCGTTCGGACTGCGACTGCGCCCCGCGCAGGTGGCCGATCGGCTGCGAGATCGATACGCGTTGAACGTCGACGTCGACTGGCTCGACGAGCGACTGGCCGCCCTGGACCGGTGGGGAGCGCTCGAGCGTGACCATGACGCGAGCCTCGCCTCCACCGCCGCAGAGTGGCGCCGCAACCGCTTCACCTATGACGTCACGCCGGCCGGTCGGCTGACCGAGGAGCTGCTGACCCAGCTCGACGTGCTCGGCGAGGAGATCGGCCGGCTCGACACCGCCCGGCTCCCGGCGATCCGTGACGCGCTGGCTCGGCTCTCCGACAACCTCGGCCAGACCGAGCCCGACGGCACGCAGCTGCGGACGCTGCTGGAGCAGGTGCTGGCCGAGGTCGAGGCGCTGCACGCCGGCGCCTTGACGTTCATGCGCTCGCTCGGCGATCTGATGCGGACCGTCGAGCAGGTCGGAGAGGACGAGTTCGAGCGTGGCAAGCTCGCGCTGCTCGAGCATCTGCAGGGCTTTCGCCGCAGCCGTATGCGTCATTCCGCGGAGATCCTCGGCCTGCTGGAATCGATCGAGACGCGCGGCGCGGAGGAGCTCGTCCGACTGATCGTCGACGCGGAGGAGTTCGTCGCCCTGCCGGGGGGTACGTCGCTCGAGCAGCAGCGCGCCCGCCGCGGCGCGGAGCTGCTCGAGCGCTGGAACGGTCTGCGCGCATGGTTCGTCGGCGACGAGGACAGCGGTTCGCCGTGGCGCACGCTCAACGACCAGGTGGTCGACGCGATCCGGGCCGTGCTGGCGATCGCCGAGCGGCTGATCGAGCGTCGCTCGCTCCGGGTCGATCGTGCCGGGGTGCTGTTGCATCTGACCGCGCGGGTGGCGGCGGCCCCGGCCGGCGGAGCCATCGCCTGGCTGCGAGCCGCGTTCGGCCTGCGCACGCCCCGTCACGTCGGCGTCGCGGAGGAGCACCCCGAGGAGGTCGCCGATCGCGGGCGCACCACCTGGCTGCAGGCGCCGCCGGCACCCGTCGTCGCCCACCTCAGAGTGCCCGGCACGCGCAAGCCGGGGACCGGGCGGGGAGCGCCGATCAGGGACCTGACCGAGAGCCGCCGGCGCTTCGAGCAGCGCCGCATCGCCGAACGCCGGGAGCTCGATCAGCTGCTGGCGCGGATGTCGGCCCGCGGCCCGGTCAAGCTCTCGATGCTGCAGCACGTCGATGCACGGGAGTTCTCCCACCTGCTCGAGTGGATCGGCCGGGCCTATGAGGCTCCGCCGAGCCGCGACGGGACACGGCAAGCCGGCTCACGGGATGGGCGGGCGACGATCGCGCTGCGCCCACCGGCCGACCCCACTCGTGAGCGGACCCGGATGCGCGCGCCCCACGGCACGCTCGATCTCCCCGACTTTCAGCTCGAGGTGCTCAGACGGTGAGCCTGCGCGAGCTCGACGACCGGGCCGAGCGCACGCAGGCGCTGCGCTCGCTGCTGGCGAAGCCGTTCCTCGACGCCGGAGACCCGGCGTACGTACTCGTTCGCCGCCACGAGCGTGAGCTGGCAAGCACCCTGCAGACGACGTACGGCTTCCAGCTGGAGGTCGGCAGCACGGCGGCCCGCGCGTCCGGGCCCCCCACACCGGAGGGCCTGCACCGTCCGCTGCGGGTCCCACCATCGTCGATCAGTGGCCGCAAGCGACCGAGCGACGAGTGGCCCGCGCTCGGGGACCGGGGGTGCATCCTGCTGCTCCTGACGCTCGTTGCCCTCGAGCGGGCAGGAGCGCAGACGGCGATCGCCGACCTCGCTCGTGACGTCGAGCGCGCCGCGGCCGACGTCGATCCTCCGCTCAAGGTCGACTTCCGCCAGCGCAGCGAGCGCGCCGCGTTCGCCGACGGCCTTGACCTGCTGTGCGCCTGGGGAGTGCTCGAGCACACCGCCGGCTCGCATAACAGCTACTCGCGTCTCGCCGACGACGAGGACGAGGCCCTGTTCACCGTCGACCGACGTCGGCTGGCGCTGCTCGTGCGCGACCCGTCCGCGGCGCTGAAGGCGAGCACCGTCGCGGATCTCCTGGATGAATCCGCGCGCCACCCACCTACCACCGAGGGTGAGAACCGAGCCCGCGCAGAGCGGCTCGCTCGCCGGCTCACCGACGACCCGGTCCTGCTGATCGCCGACCTGGACACGGAGGATCGTGGCTACTTCCTCGGCCAGCGAGCCCGGATCGAGGAGGCCGTGACCGTGGCGACCGGATATCCGGTCGAACGGCGCGCGGAGGGCAGCGCCCTGATCGTCGAGGATCGCTCCTTCACCGACGTTCCGTTTCCCACCAACGCCACCGTCAAACAGCTCGCCCTGCTGCTCTGTGACCGGCTCGCCGCCGCCGGACCCGATTCGGAGCTCAGCTCCGAGACGATGCGCCAGGCGGTGGTGCAGCTGGTCCGCCGACACGGTGGCCATTGGGACCGGGACGACGGTGACCCAGCGGAGATCGTCGCCCTGACCGAGGCCGCCACCGAGGTGCTGGTGGCCTGCGGCCTGGCCCGGGCGGGGGACACCGGCGGCATTCGGCCCACCCCGCTCGCTGCCCGCTTTCGCTCGCCGCAGCTTCGCACCCCGGCGGCGCGCTCATGAGCCCCAGCTCGACACGGTGGCGGCCGCGCCGAGCCGGCATCGTCAACCTCTACGAGTACTCCGACCAGGTGTTCGACTTCGCCGGCGGCCGCCTGCTGCTGCGCGGCCACAACACCTCGGGCAAGACCAAGGCGCTGGAGCTGCTGCTGCCGTTCTGCCTCGACGGCGACATCACTCCGGTCAAGCTCGATCCCTTCGCCTCCGCCTACAAGGACATGAAGTGGAACCTGATCGGCTGCTCGGAGGCCCAGAAGCGAACGGGATATGTGTGGCTCGAGTTCGAGCGGCTCGACCGGGACGGCGCCAATCAGCGGATCACCGCGGGGATCGGGCTGCGAGCCAATCGGGACCTCGCCAACGTGACTCGGTGGCACTTCATCGCCCGCAACCGGACGATCGGCGACGACCTCTCGCTGCTGCATGGCCGTGATCCGATCGGCAAGGCCGACCTCGTCGCCGCGCTCGGCGACGACGGTGAGGTGCTCGACGGCCAGCGCGACTACCGCGCGCGTCTGAACGACCTGCTGTTCGGCTTCAGCGGCGAGGAGCAGTACCAGACGATGCTGCGGCTGATGCGCGACCTGCGCCGCCCCCATCTGTCCAAGACGCTCGACCCGGCCCGGGTGGCCGATCAGCTCACCGTCGGTCTGCCGACGGTCGACGAAGGCCTGATGCGACGCCTCGCCGGCGGACTCGAGCAGCTGGAGACGCTCGAGCACGGCCTCGATCGGCTGCGTGGCGTCCGTGACCGCGTGCGCCGCTTTCACCAGCGGACCTACAGCGCCTACGCCCGGGCCGTGGTCCGCGAGCGGGCCGAGACGCTGCGCCAAGCCCAGACCAGCGTCGAGAACGCGGCGGAGCGGCTGCGCGTGACCCGCGCGGCGCTCGACGCCGAGCGCGCGGCCGTCGCGCAGGCCACCGCGCAGCGCGACGCGGCAGAGGCAGACGAGACCCGCCTTGATGCCGAGCACCAGGCGCTGATCAGCTCCGAAGCCTGGTCATCGGTCGCCGAGGTCGAGGCGCTGCGCGAGCACGCGGCCGCCCAGGCGCGCGCCGCGGCGGCTCAGCGCGAGCACGCCGACGCCGCCGACGGTGCCGCCGGTGCGCTGGAGGCGGAGCTGATCACCGCTCGCGCGGCGGCGGATGAGCATCGAGCTCAGGCGCAGGCCGACCTGGAGCTCGTCGTCGAGGTCGCCGCCCACGCGGGGCTGGCAAAGCGGGTGGAGGTGCTGGCGGGGCAGCTTCGCGATGGAGCGCTGAGCGCCGATGCCTGGAGCCCAGTGCTGCGGGAGCTGGCGAGCGATTGGCGTGACGTGCTGCACCGTCACCGAGAGCTGCTCCGATCGACCCGCGCGGCGTCGGCGGCCGCGGAGCGAGCCCGCGCGGCCGAGCGTGAGGCGACCGAGCGCGTCGAGCGGACGGCCACGAAGCGGGCCGTCTGCGAGGAGCAGCTGGAGCGGGCCCGGGATGCCATGACCGCCGCGTTCACCCGCTGGCGCGCCGCTCTGAGCGAGCTCCAGCTCGACGATCAGGACGCCGAGGCGGGGCTCGAGCTGCTGCTGGCGGGGAAGGCGGGCGCCCCGGCACTCCAGGCGTCGATCGATCGTGCGCGCGCCATGCTGGCCGACCGACGCTCCTCGCTCCTGGCCGACCGGCGCGAGACCGCCACCTCGATCGACACCCTGACACGGGAGATCGAGCGGCTGGCATCCGCCCATGACGACGGTCCCCACCCTCCCGGTTGGGCGCGCTCCGAGCGCTCGGAGCACGACGGCGCTCCGCGGTGGCGGCTCGTCGACTTCCGTGACGAGCTGGCGGCGGACCAGCGCGCCGGGCTCGAGGCAGCGCTCGAGGCATCCGGACTGCTCGATGCCTGGGTCGATGCCGGCGGCGCGCTCGCGGATCCCGCGCTCGCCGACGTCGTGTTCGCCGGCGGCCCGCCCGCTGCGGGCTCGTCGCTGCTCGATGCGTTGCAACCGGTCGCGGGACAGGCCGTCGAGGCCTCGGCCGTGGCGGCGCTGCTCGCCACCGTCGGGCTGGGCGGGCGCGACGACGGTCCCTGGCTCGACCTCGACGGGCGTTTTGCGCTCGGCCCCCTGGGCGGGCGCGGCGCCAAGCCGGCTGCGGAGCACGTCGGCGCGGCCGCTCGCGAGGCGCGCCGCGCTGCGCTGATCGCGGAGCTGGAGAGGACGATCGCCGCACTGCGCGTGGAGATCGCCGCCGCCGACGCGGCGATTGAGCAAATGGACCGGCGGCGATCGGCGCTCGACGCCGAGCTGAAATCGGTGCCTGCGGCCGACGCGGTCGCCAGCGCCCACGATGCGCTCAGGGTCAGCGCGGCGCTGGAGTCCGAGGCCGCCCGCGTCCACGAACGGTCATCGCTGCTCGCCCGGGAGGCGGCGGAGGGGGAGATCGCGGCCGACGGTACCCGACGCGAGCACGCGGCGGCGCACGGCCTCCCGCCGGCGCTCGACGAAGGCGCCCTGGAGAAGCTCCGTGACGCTGCCACCGAGCTCGTCGCCGGTGCGTTGACGGTGGCCCGCGCGTGGACGCTGGCCGAGCGCGAGGCCCTAGCCGTGCGCCTGACCGCGGAGCGGCTCTCGCAAGCCCAGCAGACGGCCGCCGAGCAGGGCGTCCGTGCCCGGGACGCTCGCACCGAGGCCGATGCGCTTGCCGCGGGACACGCGGCGCGAGAGCAGGCGCTGGGGGCCACGGGCGAGGAGGTTCGCCGCCGGCACGAGGATGTCCTCGCCGCGCAGCGACGTGCCAAGGAGACGCATCGCCACGCCCGCGACGCCGCCGAAAAGGCGCGGATCGCGGTCGCCGGCCTGGACCGCGATGCCGACGCCCGTGAGTCCGAGCACGAAGCCGAGCGTCGGCAGCGCGAGCGAGCGAGCGTCGGCTTCGGCCAGCTGGCGCGCGTGGGGATCCTCCAGTCGGTGCTCGAGCCGTCCTCGGAGGCGGGCCTCCAGCAGGCCGAGGGCTGGACGTTGACCCGGACGCTCGAGGTGGCGCGGGCGCTGCCTCTGGAGCTGCTCACGGGCCGCAGCTCCTCCGGCGAGCGCGGCGTCGAGGTGGGACGCGCCGTCCAGCTGCTCGACCGGGAGCTCGCCGAGGCCGACATGGGTGCCTACGCCACCCGCGGCGAGGACGGGCTGCTGCTCGTCCAGGTCACCGAGGGCGGCGCCGGACAGACGCTCACCCAGATGCTCGATACGCTGGCGCTGGAGATCGCCGATCGCGAGCAGATCCTCACCGCGGAGGAGCGCCGGGTGTTCAGCGACGCGCTCGTAGAGGAGATCGCCGACCACCTCCGCCAGCGGATCCATGAGGTGCGCGGCCGGGTCGAGCGGATGAACGTGGTGCTGCGCCGCAGTCCGACCGCGGCCGGCAAGACGGTGGAGCTCGACTGGCAGCCGCTGGAGAACGACCAGGGAACCCAGCGGGCGGGCCTGGCGCTGCTGCGTCGCGACGTGCGCCACCTCGGCGAGGAGGCACGTGGAGAGCTGATCTCGTTCTTTCGCGGCCGGATCGAGTCGGCGCGCCGCGAGCATGTCGTGTCCGGCCAACCGCGGGCGATGGCTGACACGTTGATGGATGCGTTCGACTACCGACGCTGGTTCGGCTTCGGGCTGTATGAGCGAACCGCAGCCGGACGAATCCGTCTGAGCCGGCAGCGTCACGCGGTCGGATCCGGCGGCGAGCAGTCGGTGCTGATCCACCTGCCGCTGTTCGCGGCGGCGGCGGCGCTCTACGGCGACTCGCAGGCGCCGCGGCTGATCATGCTCGATGAGGCCCTGTCGGGGATCGATGACGAAACGCGCGAGCGGGTGCTGAAGGCGACGGTCGACTTCGACCTCGACGTGATGATGACCTCGCACGAGCTGTGGGGCACCTACGGATCGGTGCCCCAGCTGGCGATCTACCAGCTGCACCGTGAGAACGGTGCCTTCGGCGTGCACGCGATCCCGTTCCTGTGGGACGGCGACGTGCTGCACGAGCTGGAGCAGGGCGAGCTGTTGGTCTGAGCAGCTGTGCTGGATCCCGCGCTGGACCGAACGCTGGTGGCCGCACGCGGGAAGCGTGAGCAGCGCGGCGCGGCCGGGGACGGACGGATTGCGGTGCCACAGCTGACGGCCGAGGAGGCACTGGCGCTCGACGGCCTGCTGGAGCCACGGCGGCCGATCCTCGCCGGGAGCCAGCTCCGCGTCCAGCTGTCTCAGTTCGAGGCCGCGCTGCGCGCCTGCGGCTTCGATCCCCGCTTGGAATACGAGCGCGTCGGCGAGGGCTCGCTGCGCGACCTGCCCGCGGAGCGCGCCTCGCAGTCACAGCTCCGCGCCGGCTTCCGCTTGTGGTTGACCGAGCACGAGGCACTGTTGGGACGACCGGAGGTCGCCGCATGGCTCCAGGACGCGGCGCGACAGGGACGGATCCACCCCGGCATGCAGCTGCTCGTCCAGCAGGCACTGCGGATCGTCGCAGCGCTGCCCGCACCCGCGCTGACGCAGCGCACCGTCCTGGCAGCGGGAATGCTGGACGGCGATCCGCACGCCCTGGATGTCGGGACCCCGCTTCACGGACTCACGATCGCGCTGCTCGCGGCCTCCACGGGCATCGATCCGGCCACCCCTCCCCGCGAGATCTGGGCCGCCGGCAACGTGCTCGTCGACCCGGTGTCATCGAACGTCGCCGTCCTGAACCTGCCGCTGCGGGGCGCCGGCGTCGCCGCGCGACTGACCCGCCAGGCACGGGGGACGCACCTGATCCTCACCCACGGCCAGCTTGCCGCCGGCGACTTTCGGTGGCCGGTGGATGTCGCCTGCTTCAGCTGCGAGAACCCATCGGTGCTGATCGCCGCCGAGCGGGGGCTCGGCGGCGCCTGCCCGCCGCTGCTCTGCACCGGCGGGCGGCCCTCCGATGCGGTGCGGCTGCTGCTCTGCGCGATCCGTGACGCCGGCGGTCAGATCCACCATCACGGCGACACCGACGGGGCCGGCATCCAGATCCTCCAGGACCTGAGCGATCGCTACGACGCGGTTCCCTGGCGCTTTGATTCGTCAGGTGGGGGACGGGTGGTCCCGGAGGAGCTCGTGATCGACGCGCTGTTGGAGGATCTGGGTGGAGCAGCCCTCCTGAGATGATCGTGAGCCGGCGCTCTCAACACAGCGAGCGCTCGGATCGCTGAACACGCAGTACCCCGCGGCGAACTCGAGCGGTCGCGGCCGGCGTCCACAGGGACCACCGAGC
The DNA here is from genome assembly GCA_050999075.1 of Solirubrobacteraceae bacterium. Lineage (GTDB taxonomy): Bacteria > Actinomycetota > Thermoleophilia > Solirubrobacterales > Solirubrobacteraceae > Palsa-465. Next base: position 28,343 of record JBPCPO010000111.1, on the reverse strand, counting down.
TCAGAGCCAATGCCGGACGCTTGTCGGCTCCTCGCCTGAATACTCGCCGAGCGCCAGTTCGAGCGCCGTCACGATCCGACCGATGGTTCGCGGATGCCCGCGCGGGTACTTCGCTGGATCGACGAGGATCAGGCCGTGGTGTGGCCGGCCGCGCTGGTCGGCCGCGTCCGCGAGGGGGATGAAGTCGACCACGTTCTCGGTGACGACGGCGCAGCGCCGCTCGTGTGCGGCAGCCAACAACGCGTCATCCGAAAGCGCGCGGAGCTCGGGCAGCTCGGTGACGGCGTCGACTTCGCGACCGCGTCGACGGAGCTGCTGCGCAATCATCGCCGTGTACATCTCGTCCAGCAACAGCCTCAAGCCAGCGCTTCCCGCGCTCGCTCCCAGGCGGTGCGCGCGCTCTCGGCGAGCGCGCGGTTAACTTCAATCCGCTGGTCGATCTCGGCGGCGAAGTCGCCGTAGTAGCGAATCGCCAAGCGCACCTGCGCGGGCGTGAGGCTGCCCCACTCCGCGGTCGCAAGCACCGCCGCCTCGCCGGAGCGCGCGGTTCCCTTGAGCGTCTCGATCACCTCCCATATATCTGGGCCGCCGGCGAGCGCGGCGCGCCGGCCCGCCGGCCCGTCGCGAAACACGATCCCCGGACAGTCCTCCATCCGCAGGCCCTCGTCGATCAGACGCTCGGCCGTCCGTGCCTTGGCCTCACCCCGGCGCCGAGCACCGACGTCGAGCCGGGCGAGCGTCCGCTCGTTCATGCGAATCGAAAACGGCTTCGGTGACGACGATCCGGCCACGTAGTTGAGTGTAGTTGGTCCGACTACCGCAAAGATCGAGACGGCGCACTTGAAGCGCCGGACGGGTCATCAGCACTCACTCGACTCGCGGGGTTCGCGGCGTACCACGACCTCCTCCTCTCCGAAGACCGCGCGGACTTCCAGTTCGCCCCCGAGCCTCTCCACGTAGTACGTGAGCGCCGCAAGGTAGAGGTCGGAGCGCCGCTCATCCTCTGAAAGGCGCTCATCGACGGCATCGAGCGCGGCCAGCACGTCCTCGTGAGTGACACCTCGCTTGTACCGCGCCTGCGCGATTCGCTCCTGCGCCTCCATCAGCTGCTCGTAGAGCTCCACGCGCATCTCGTTCACCGGGCTCGTTGGGGAGCGGTCCTTCGAGCTTCTCGTTGGCTCAGGCAACGAGGCTCCTTTCCGATGCTGCGCTCGTGGTCGGCGTAGAGGCGTTCCGCGCGCGCGATGTTCTGCGGATACCAGCGGTTCCACTTTCCCGTCTTATCACCGCCGAGCAGCATGACAGCGTTCTGGTTGGAGTCGAACGCGAACAGCACCCTTATGCCACGATCGACCCGCGCCTCCTTCAGCTTGCGGAGACGAGAACCGTGGATGACGTCGACATGCGGTCGGCCGAGCGTCGGACCTCCGGCGACGATCCGGTTGATCATGGCAGTGAGCTTGACTCTCCGCTCTGGGCCCAAGGATCGTGACCAGCGGTCGAACTCATCCATTGTCACGGCCTCTCGCGAGCGTCGGCGCAGGCTTGGCCGTATGGAAGGCTCAGCCATAGGTCCGACCGACCCCGTCATCCGCGCGAACCCTGAGCGAGAGATCGCGCGCAAGTTGCACATGCTCGATACCTCTATCACCGGCTTGACCGATGAGCTCCGTGGCGTGCTTCACTTCGCGCGGATCGGCGGACCGCAACAGCTCGAGCGAGAACCGCACGCTGTGAAGATCGGCGATAGGGGATCCCATGCTGATCAGAGCCGCCGCGCTCGAACTTTCTCCCCCTGCACAGAGGCTTACGTTCCGAACCTCCGGCCGCCGCCGGGAAAGGCCTGTGGATCGCGTTTCCCTGCCGATTGCCGTCCCCGACCGACTCAGGTCAAACACGATCAAGCGAAACCGGCAGCTGTTCCACTACCGTGGCACGCAGCAGCGCGAGGTCGACCTGATCCTCGAACGTCACGGCGGTGAGATAGTGAAGGTCAAGGCCAGCGGGACCCCAGCATCCGGCGCCGGCCTGCGCTACCTCCGCGAGAAGCTCGGCGCGCGGTTGAACGCCGGCGTCGTCCTTCACGCTGGAGCCGACACGCTTCCGTTTGGTGATCGCCTCGCGGCCGTGCCGATTAGCGGCCAGTCGACATAAGCCCGCGCGTGTCACGCTCGACACACCCACGACGGACCCCATCAGTGCAGTTCACTCCCGCCTCGTTCCGCCGCCTACAGCTCTCCGGCCATCAGCGGGGCATGGATCTGCCGAATCAAGCCGGATCAGCCCGAGAACGCGCGGCGCTCGGCTCCGGCCGCGAGGCGCGCGTAGACCGGGGCGAGTGGCTCGCTGACGTCTGGGGGCGGATCCGCACGCGATATGGCGTGAACCGTGACCCCTGCACCACTGCCAGCGCGATCCCCGGCCCTACGTCCAGCTCCAGCACCTGACCGGTCCGCGCGTTCTCGCGGCCCCGCTCGAGCCGGGAGCCGAGCCCGGACGACTCCAGTAGCGCAAGGGAGCTCGGATCGGCCCTGCTGTGTTTGCTCATTCGAGTGCGTACGGGGGGCTTCCCATCGGGGTCGCGGAACGCCGCGGAATGGGTGAGGCGACAATGAGAAGATGACGACGACCGTCCCGCCCTCCGAAGAGGTCCCGCCCAGTGGCGCCACGCGGCGCCGCGCCGAGATCGCCTGCGTGACGGGCATCGCAGTCAAGACCGTCCTCGCCCTCGCGCTCCTGCCCCTGACGCCCTCCCTGATCGGCACCGATCCCGTGCTCCTCGAGGCGCTGCGCGGATCGACGTCGGCGATGGCATCCGGCGGCGCGTTCGCCCGAGTGGGTGAGGCATCGCTCGCGCTCGTCGTCCTCGCTCCGCTTCCGACGCTGCTCTTCGCCACTCCGTTCTTCTGGTGGGCGGGCCGGTTGTGGGGTCCGAAGGCGGCGGCCACGCTGGCCGGTGGCAACCCGAAAGCCGAGAGATGGGCGCAACGCTCCGGCGCTCATTTGGAACGCTTCGGCGGGCTCGCGGTCGCGGCGGCCCCATACCTCCCGGTTCCATCGGCGTTCATCTACGCCGCCGCGGGCTGGACAGGGATGAGCCTCCGCCGCTTCATGGTTTTCGATCTTCTCGGGATGCTGTCCTGGATTGGCCTGATCGTCGGCCTCGGTTACGCGGTCGGACATCCCGCGGTCCAGGTCGCCAAGGCGATCTCCCACTATGGGTTGCTTGTCACGATCACGCTGGTGGCGATCGCAGTGGCCATCGCGATGCTGCGCACGCGTAGGGCCGGGCCCGCCCCGGACACCACACCGACGGAACGATAGGCGAGGCCCGCTGACGCGAAGCATCCTCCGCCGACCGCTGGTTCCAACCGCGACGTCTCTCACCGCGCGCTCAACCGGAGCGGCAGCAGACGAGCGGCGGGCGGCGATGACCGATGTCGCCACAGGGCTCGCCGGCTGCATCCTGGGCAGAGCACGAGAGGAATCGTCGGCGGTCGCTCGCCATAGCTGCTGTCCGGCGCCCTTTCCGGGGTGTTGCGCCGTGAGTTATGATCGGGGTGCGAGCAGGTCGCTACCGGTCCGCGGAAAGGGCTAAGCCCACCTGACTGCTGGTGTTGCGGTCGTTCGTGTCGGTGTCTCCTTTCCGGCTCGCGATTGCGGACTCGGAGCTGTGGTGAAAGGAGGCCTTTGTGCCACCCCGCGGTCTTCCCGGCAACGCCAATCTGGAGCAGCTCAAGAAGGGCGCCAAATCGTTTCAGCGTGCGGTGCGCGCCGGAGACGCCGGTGCGGCGGAGGTCGTGCGTGAGTTCCATCCGCGCCTGTCGGGCGCGCAGCCCGGCTCGCCGGAGCTCGCCGGCTTTACCAGCGCCGACGCGCAACTGGTGATCGCTCGGCAGTTCGCGTTCGCGAACTGGCCGAAGCTCAAGGCTCATCTGGAGCTGGTGGAGCGCTACGCCCGCTCCCCGCACGAGCAGCCGCTCGGGGGACCACTGACCGACGAGCATGCGGTGATCGACGAGTTTCTGCGGCTGGCGTGCTTGACCTACGGCGACGATGACCGCGACCGGCTGCGCCGCGCTCAGTCAATGCTGGGGGAGCACGATTGGCTGGCGCGCGCGAGCATCCACACGATCGCCGCGACCGGCCTCCTCGACGCCGCACGTGAGCTGCTGGAACGCGACCCGGCACAGGCGTCGCTGGTGGGTGGACCGCACCGGTGGGAGCCGATGCTCTATCTGACCTACTCGCGCGTCGGTGTCGGGCCGCTCGGCTCGAAGGTCGGGGTCGCGCGGCTGCTGTTGGAGCGCGGCGCGGATCCGAACGCGGGGTACCTGTGGGAGGGGCTGGTCCCGCCGTTCACGGCGCTGACCGGCGCGCTGGGCGGCGGCGGCACCATTCCGGCGCACTTGGAGCGGCTCGCGCTGGCGCGTGTGCTGTTGGAGTCCGGTGCCGATGCCAACGACGGTCAGGCGCTCTACAACGAGGGCGGGGACGGGCGGGAGGACTGGGTCGACCTGTTGCTCGAGTTCGGGCTCGGCAGTGGTGACGGCGGGTCGTGGCGGCGGCTGCTGGGCGAGCGCCAGGAGTCGCCCAGAGCGATGGTCGAGGATCTGTTGATGGCCGCGGCGGGTCATGGGTTCACCGATCGGGTGCGTAAGCTGCTGGCTCGCGGGGCAGGCCCGGACGGCCGCGGATCCGGGCGTCCGATCTACCAGGGACGCTCGCCGGTGCAGGAGGCCGCGCTGTCGGGTCACCTGGACGTCGTGTCGCTGTTGCTCGACGCGGGCGCGTGCTGGGAGCACGACGACGTCGACGCGTTCGTGGCCGCCGCGATGGCCGGCGACCGCGACGCCGTCAGCCGACTGCTGGCCGCCGATTCCGGCGTGCGGGAGCGCGCGATCGAGCGCTGCCCCGGCCAGCTGGTCCGCGCCGCGGGACAGGACGTCTATGAGGCGGTCGCGCTGCTGATCGAGCTGGGGTTCGACGTCAACGCGCTACACCGGACCGCGCCGCTGCACGAGGCCGCCATGCGCGGAGACATCCCGATGATCACGCTGCTGCTCGACCACGGCGCCGATCCGACCATGCATGACACCGGCTATGACGCGACCCCGGCGGGATGGGCTGAGCACCACGGCCAACGCGAAGCGCAACTGCTGCTCGAGGCACGCGAGCACCCGGGTGACGCGATACGGACCGTGACCGCCGCCTTCACAGCCGTCTCACAGGGACAGTTCGAAGAGCTCGCCGCCCTGCTCTCGCCCGAGATCGACTGGCGCGGACTCGCCGAGGACGACGGGCAGACCCCCCGCTGCCACGGCCGCGGCGAAGCGCTCGAGACGATGCGCAGCGGGCTGCTGGCGAACGGCCGGGTGTCGGTCAGCGCGTTCGTCGAGGAGAGCAACCGCGTGCTCGCGCACGTCCACCCCGCCGGGGACACCCCGGAGATCCGCGAGCGGTTCGTCGTGGCCGAGGTCCACGACGGGCAGATCACCCACATGCACGGCTACGCGACCGAGCCCGAAGCCCGCGCCGTGCTGGATGCCGGCTCGCCCCCGGCGGCGAACGCCGACAGCCCCCGTCCCGAGGAATCGACCACGCGCGCCGAGAGGACGTGAACCATCCGGTCCATCGGAACCATGTTCCGCGGCGCCACGCAGACCGGCGCGCACCGCTACCTCGCGCTCGCCGCCGAGAACCCCGTCGGCTATATCGACTGCGGAACGTTTGACCGCTGCACCGTCTACGGCGGCGAAGATCCCGACGGGCCGATCATCCTCGAGACGAGCTTCGTGGCGACCGGGTCGATCGCGTTCGTGATCGACCCCCAGGTCCGGCGCCGCGGCCTTGGGCGCGCGATGATCGCCGCGCTGACGGAGCAACCCGAGCTGCCTCTCGTGGAGCTGTTCGAGGCTGGCGTCGAGCCCGTGAACACGGCGTCTCGCCGTTGCCTTGAGGCTGCTGGGTTTGGCGTTCGGTCTGGTGAGCCGGACTGCGAGGGGATGCTCTATTACCGTGCCTGGCGGGCGAACATCGATCCGGACGCCAGACTGTTGGCGTGAGCGCGATCCGGATCCCGCAGCAGCTCGCGGACGCGGTCGACGAGGACGACTATCCCGAGCGGTTGGAGTGGCTGGCCGCCCTGCCGCGGCAGGTCGAGGAGATCGCGGCGGACTGGGGGCTCGAGCTCGGCGATCCGTATCTGCCGGGCGGCCAGTGCGCGTGGGTCGCGCCCGCTACCAACCCGGCCGGCGATCAGCTGGTGCTGAAGGTCGGATGGCGCCACCGGGAGGCCGAGCACGAGGCCGACGCGCTGCGCTTCTGGGACGGCGACGGCGCGGTGCGGTGCCTCGCGACGCGGTCGCTTGAAGATGCGACCGCGCTGCTGCTCGAGCGTTGCGTGCCGGGCGTGGCGCTCAAATGCTCGCTGCCGCAGCCCGAGCAGGACGTCGTGATCGCGCGGCTGGCGCGGCGCTTGTGGGAACGGCAACCGTTCGATAGCCACCCGTTCGGCTCGCTGCAAGAGATGTGCGAGCTATGGGCCGACGGGTTCGAGCAGGACTTCGACGCGGACAGCGGCGGGTTCGATCCCGGTCTCGCGCGCGAAGGGACCGCGACGCTCCGCGCGCTGCCGCGCAGCGCCGAGCGCCGAGTGCTGCTGTGCACCGACCTGCACGCCGGGAACGTAATGGCCTCGCAGCGTGAGCCGTGGCTCGTGATCGACCCCAAGCCGTTCATCGGCGATCCCGCTTTCGACGCCGTGCAGCACATGCTCAACTGCGACGAACGGCTCGCGACCGATCCGCTCGGGCTGGCGCGGAGGATGGCGGAGCTGCTCGGAGTTGACCCCCTCCGTGTCCGGCTGTGGCTGTTCGCGCGCTGCGCCCAGGAGTCGCTGCACGATCTCACGATGCGCGAGCCCGCGCGTCGCCTCGCGCCCTGACACCGCAACACAAACAGCAATACGGTCAACACGTCGTTGACGACGATCGATCGTCAAGCAGCCTTGACGGCATGACTGCGGTTCGTGGCGTCGATCAGCTCAAGAAGGAAATCGCCCACGTGCCGGCTCCCAACGCTCGGCTTCGAGCACGTCCCCGATTACGTTGCCGGCAAAGCCGACTGGCCGGCGCACAACCTCCCCGTCGGGCGGCACGATCTCGACTCATAGCGCCGGTCTGCTCGCCCGAAAACGACGTCGTCACCGGCGGGCTCGCAGACCCACGGGGACGTGGCTAAAGCTAAACGGATCGCCGACTCGTCCTACGGCTTCGCGCTCGTGCTCAGCACCAGCGGGGTGCTGCTCGGACGCCTGCACGCCAGCGCTCTGAACATGGCCCCGGTCGAGGAGCAGATGGAAAGTGGGCCGTCCACCGTCAGACCCGACATCCCCCCGACGAATTCGCCCAACGCCTACGAGACCGCGAACTCAAGACCGCAATCATCACCACACCCGGGCCGGAGGCCACCTCCTCGGCATCGCGCGACGCGTCGACCTCGAGCAGACTCACAGAGCGCCCGCCGAACGCCAGACAGGATGGAGACGGCCTTCCGAGACTGCTTTGCCGCAGGAGACGCCCTTCGCGGGTCCGAGTCCCGTATCCGCTTAGCGCCCGTTGCGCGTCTCTCGACGCGACCACCGGCGGGCCGGCAGTTCGCCAGAACCAGGGCCGCGATGGACGACTCCTGGGTCGCCAATCCAGTCGCCAGTAGCCTCGTCGTCGCCGCGCGGACGAAAGCGATCGCCGGAGTCTGGCGGACAGACGCCCTGGTCCCGGCGGAGGGAGAATCCGGTGCTGGCGGCGCGGGCTCGCGTTCGTGGCAAGGCAGGCATGCCGCCGGGGTAGTTGCCCAGCGCACGCTCGAGCGAGCGGCTGAGTCGGGGGCGATCAGCTTTCGAACGTGGCGATGTCGATGACGAAGCGATAGCGGACGTCGCTTGCGAGCACGCGCTCCCAGGCCTCGTCGATCCGGTCGCCGCTGATCGTCTCGATTTCCGCGCCGAGCCCGTGCTCGGCGCAGAAGTCGAGCATCTCCTGCGTCTCGCGGATCCCGCCGATCGCCGATCCGGCGAAGCTCCGGCGGTTGCCGATCAGCGAGAACACCTGGACAGGAAGCGGCTGCGGGGGCGCTCCGACATTGACCATCGTGCCGTCCCGCCTCAGCATCGCCAGGTACGAGTCGATCGGTAGCACCGCCGAGACGGTGTTGATGATCAGGTCAAAGTGACCCTTCAGCTGCTCGAACGTCGTCTCGTCGCTGGTCGCGTAGAAGTGGTCAGCGCCGAGCCTTAGCCCGTCCTCCTGCTTGGACAGCGTCTGGGAGAGCACGGTGACCTCCGCGCCAAGAGCATGGGCGATCTTCACGCCCATATGCCCGAGGCCGCCCATGCCCACGATCGCGACCCGTCTACCCGGGCCGGCGTTCCAATGGTTCAGCGGCGAGTACAGGGTGATCCCGGCGCACAACAGCGGTGCGGCGACGTCCAGCCCAATCCCATCGGGGATATTGACGACGAAGTCCTCATCCACGACGATGTGCGTCGAGTAGCCGCCCTCGGTCGGTCGTCCGTCCTTGCCGATCGCGTTGTAGGTGCCAATCATCCCCTTCAGGCAATATTGCTCCTCGCCGGCCTGGCAGGCCTCGCACTCCCGGCAGGAGTCGACCATGCACCCCACGCCAACCCGGTCGCCCTCGCCGTAGCTCCTCACGTCCGAGCCGATCGCCTCGACGGTACCGGCGATCTCATGGCCGGGGACCAGCGGGAAGATCGCCTCGCCCCATTCGTTACGGGCCGTGTGAATATCAGAATGGCAGATTCCGGCGTAATGGATCTTGACCAGCACATCCTTCGGGCCGAGGTCGCGTCGCTGGATCGTCGTCTTCTCGAACGGGGCTGAGGGACCCGACGTGGCGTACGCGGTGGTGGAACGCATCAAGCGGCAACTCCTGCGACATAGGGGAACGGAAGCATCCTCCACTCTAGTGCGCGCCCGCCCAAAGCAAATCCGCACGCGGCTGGACGAGCGGACGGTCGCCGATCCGATCGTGCGTTGGACAGTCGCGGTACAGGCGAAAGCGCTCGTTGAGGAGCGATCAGAGTTGTGACGTGAGCGGGTATCGCTCGGGATGCTCGATCGAGTCCAGCGCGAGATCGACGTCGAGCTCCGGCCAACGCAAATGACCGGGGGCCGGTCGCTCGATCCTCAGGATCGCCTCGCCCGGCGCGCGTTTGAACCACGGGAACTCGTCGAAGGGCAGGAAATGCTCGCGGCCGTCGATGAGCATCCAAAAGCCGTGCATGGAGATGTTGGTGACTTCAGCTGTTGACGTGGCGGTGCCAGGCATCCCTGATCTCCTGCTCGTGATCGACGACTGACTGTAGGGCGCGGCTCAAGTCCTGGGCGGTCAGCCGGTGATCGCGGGCGAGCTCGATTTTCGGCTCGATCCAGAACTTCGCCTCGCCGTCTGCGGACTGGACATGGATGTGCATCCGCTCCTCTTCGCGCGCGAAAAGAAGAAGAACCGGAACGGACCGTCGCGGAACACCGTCGGACTCATGACGCGACGATGGCAGACAACACGGTCGGCTACGTCGCATGCGACTGGATGTCCCCGCTCGCTGGTCGCGGGGAACAACATGCGCTGGCGGTCATCACGGCGGGACGATGGCGTAGTCAAACATCGTCCGAAGGAGGACGTCATGGAATCAGTCCCGCTGCTGGACCAGGCTGGTCGACGCCGATCACCGGCCACCATCGCTGGCTTCCACCGCGGCGTGCCGCTGCGGCGACCAGACGGCACCGCGGGCTCGGCACCGGCTGCTGCTGCTGCTCGTTGGTTGCGAGAGTCTGCGGGGGGCGGGTTTGTTCGTAGGATGCTCGATCGTGGCAGCGCTACTACCACGCGTTGGGCGAACTGGCCGATCGGGATGACGTTCCTCGACCGATCACTCATGGGGGCGTAATGGGCGACCATCTCATCGTCCTTCACTCTGCGGTCCGGGCCTGCGCGGGGTACAGCCGCCACGACGCCCCCTCGATCTTGTTGGACGGCTCTTCGATGGCGCGCGAGACGGAGCACGGTCGCACGGTCACCGCGCAGCTGACGCGCCGGCACGGAACGCTTGAGGAAGCGATCGCTGCGGCGGTCTTCGCGCTCAACGCCGCGGGGTTGCCCAAGGGCATCTGCCGCCAAGCGCGCGCGGCGTGCGAGGACTATTTCTACAGCCGGCGCGACCTGACGCCGGGGTACGAGCTGGGCGGACGGGGAGAGATCGTCGAACCGCTCGAGCTGATGCCCGAGGCGATGTACCGCGCACTGGAGGATGTCGTCGGTCTCGTCGTGGACGGCGAGTACGACGAGCTCCGCGACCTGTCCGGCGATCGGCTCAGAGTCGAGGACCTGCACCGCCGCGTCGAGGAGGACTGCCCCGACGCGCTGGTGCTCGCACCGCGCAAGATCTACGCCGTCGAGGCGATCACCAAGTCCGACGATCCGGAGCTGCCGGGCTGGGCCTACTTCCTCGATCTATGGACCGAGACCGGCCCGGCGCGCCTGCACATCGAGGGCGAGCTCGAGCAGTCCGGCGACCGGTTCACGGCGACGCTGAACGACATCCTGCCCTGATCCGCCGCGGCTAGGCGCCGCACAACACGAGGCCGACTGCGCGCCCCTTAAGCGCGGAAAGCCCACCCGTGGGTGGACTCTCGGCCATCAGAAGATCGGGCTGCTTTCGCGGAAAGGGGACGTTCAGAAGAAGGTCTCGCCCTCGGGTTGCCGTCGCTATCTGACCCCCTCAGCGTAGCGCACCCGCCTCCGACCATCACCGACACGTTCCGGACATCCACACCGCCGGTTGGTCGCCAACGCGGTCACGCCGTTCGTGGCGCGTCCAAGGTCGAAGCGATCGCGCCTGCAGCCATGCGATCAGACGCTGATTCGGTAGTGGAGGTCGACGATGCCGCTCCTGAACCGGCTGCCGATCGGCCGCTCGAAATCGTTGACTGCGGTCAGCACCTGATCATCCGGCGCAGCTCAATCGAACACGCCTGCTCGTCCTCGACGTACCGTCAAGCGAGGCGATCGCCGAATAGATCAGCCTGCTCATGTCGCGCCCTCCTGATCGTTGTTCTCACCGGGACTCTCGCCGCACCTCCTGAAACCGAAATGCTCCCCCAAACTCATCGATCTGCGGTGGGTCGTCCGCCGACTGCGTTCCGTGCGTCGCCGATGCAGTCGCGCCCGTGCATCAGGAGCTCACGAGCGCGCGTTCGTGGCGAAGGGATCGTCGGCACAAGCGTCGGCTACGCGTCCTACGTCACTACAGCGCTCGCCGGCCGCGGACCGGCACACGGATGGGCGATGTCCGTCCCAAACGGACCGCCGGACCGTCCTGATGGTCGTCTGTCGACGAAGGCAGTTGCCCCGACGCTCGCGCTGAAGACCTGCGCATACCTCGCGCGGACTGGCGACGGCGGCCGCGGTCGTCGCTGAGCTCGTCAGAGCTGAAGCCGAGGCCGACCCCGGGGCCGCACGACCGCCCGGCAGCCGGCGACGAGCGCACTACAGCGACTTGTCGCCGGCCGGAACGGCTTACGCCGCGGCCACGCTTCGTGCGACCTCGAACAGCTCCTCCGGCATCGAGACCGGTAGGCGCCACGTGAACGCGACCGGCCGCTCGCCGCGGTGGTCGACGTAGGTCACTGGACCGAGGAACGTGAACGGCCGCGTGCCAAGCTCGGACCGCTTCTTGTCGCGTACGAACAGCAGGATGTCCCCACCGCGCTGCTGGTGCTCGATCCATCTCCGCACCCGAGGCTGCTGGGGTGTCTGGGTAGTCTGCGACTCCCAGTGGAACAGCTCACGGTTGATCGCGTAGTCGCGGTACATCGTCGTCGGCGAGTAGTCCCGCTCGGCCTTCTGAAGATCAACGAAGAACGCGTCGTACCGTTCGTCCGGTGTTGACGTCAGCCCTTCCCGGGACGGAGGTGGTTTGGTGCCGTCGCCCAGCCCCAGGGCGGCGAGCACGTCGATCCGGGTGTAGCGCGCATGAAGAGCCAGAGGAACCTCGGGCGCGAGCGCCGAAAGGCGACTCCGAGTGGTCGATTGCGCATCGAGTAGCTCCAGCAGCTCGACAAGCTCGTGAAGCGGCGCCTCGTCGAGCCAGAGAGCGAGGTAATAGTCATCCAGCGACGGGCAGGGACTGCTCGCGCAGCCGAGGCCCCGGGCGAGCATCGTCAGGAGCCGACGTTGACGCTCATCGAGCGCGCCGATCGTCGGAGGGTCCGACTCCAGCAGGATGCCGCGATAGAAGGCGATGCGTTCCGGATCATCGATGTGCGTCAGTCGGCTCATTGCCCGGAGCGACTGGCGCTCGAACTCGCCATCCGACGGAGCTGCAGTGGGATGAGCGGCGGCGCGCTTGAGGTTCGTCCAGGAGCGGCTGCTCTTGTAGACGTCTTCGAGCCTGTGATCGTGCTTCCCAAGGAACTCAGGAAGCCGAATTCCGTGCGCCTCCGATCGCAGGTCGGTGACCAGCGTCGCCCACCGGGATCGCCGGGCTGCCGACCGCAGGTTGTCGAGGATGATCTCCTGGCTCTGCCGGTCGAGATCGATCGTGCAGCCGGCCGGTAGGAACGGGAACTGACGTTCAACTTGGTCGACGATCTTGCCGCGCCGCGCGTCGAGGATCGCCTTCAGTCGATCCTCAAAGCGGAACTCCCGGTGCTGCTGACCGATCAGGTCGATGACGGTCAGGCTGCCCTTGTCGCGCGCGCGGCGCAGCCCGCGCCCCAGTTGCTGGGTGAACAGCGTGGCGGACGCGGTCGGTCTGAGCAGCAAGACGCAGTCGACGTCAGGGACGTCGACGCCCTCGCCGAGAACCTCGACCGAGAACACGCAACGCAGCCGGCCCGCCTTCAAATCGGTGAGGCGCTGATCCCGCACATCGGCGGAGTCGTCCCCCGTCAGCGCGATGCTTTCAAGACCAGCCTCGGTGAACTTCCGCGCCATGTAGCGAGCGTGCTCGATTGAGACGCAGAAGCCCAGGGCTCGCATCTGGCCGGGGTCGAGCACGATCCGCTGGACCGCCTCGAGCATCTTTGCCACGCGGACGTCGTCGCCGGTGAACAGGTTGCTCAGATCCTCGGGTGCGTAGCCGCCGCGACGCCACGTCAACTGCCGCAAATCAGTGCCGTCGGCCACACCGAAGTACTGAAACGGAACGAGAAAGCCCTGATCGATCGCCTCCCAGAGGCGGAGCTCGACGGCGATCCGATCATCGAACCACCCGGTGACATCGCGACCGTCGAGCCGCTCCGGCGTCGCGGTGAGGCCAAGCAGCTCCTGCGGCTTCAGGTGGCTGAGCAGGCGGTCGTAGCTGTCGGCAGCCGCGTGATGGAACTCATCCACCACGACGACGTCGAAGGCGTCCGGCGGGATCTCGTCGATCCGGGTCTGCAGCGACTGGATCATCGCGAAGACGTGGCGGCCCTGAGCGGTCCGGCCGCCGCCGTGGATCTCGCCGAAGTCGCCCCTCCGCAGGGCAGCGCGGTACGTCGCCAGCGACTGCCGGAGGATCTCTTCGCGGTGGGCGACGAACAGCAGCGACAGATCTCCGTGCCGTTCCCGTAGCTGGCGATAGTCCAGCGCCGCGACGACAGTCTTGCCCGTCCCAGTCGCCGCCACAACGAGATTGCGATGACGATCGTGCCGCTCCCGCTCGATCGTCAATGCATCGAGCATCCGCTGCTGATGCGGGTACGGCCGCACATCGAGGTTGGCAAACGAGATCGTCGACGACTCACCCAAGGAGCGCCGGCCGTGCTCCTGGAGCGCCAACGCCAAAGCTTCGCCGTTGACCGCCGGGGCGTACGGGTCGAAGTGCTCGGAGGCCCAATGGCTCTCGAACATCATGCGCACGCGATCGATCACGTGCGCAGCATCCATCGATGAGAGCCGGACGTTCCACTCGAGCCCATCGAACAGCGCGGTATGCGAGAGATTCGACGACCCGACGAAGGCGGTCGTGAGGCCGCTCTCGCGCTCGAGCAGCCACGCCTTGGCATGGAGCTTCGTGGTCCGGGCGTCGAGTGCGACGCAGACCTCCGCGCCGAGCGCGAACAACTCGTCGACGGCACGCTTCTCGGTCGCGCCCATGTAGGTCGTCGTGATGACACGGACGCGCCCTCCGCGCTCGACGACCTCGGCGAGTGAATCCCGAAGGTGCCGCACACCGGTCCAGATCACGAACGCGCAGATGAGATCGACCGAGTCAGCGGTCGCCAGTTCCGCCTTCAGCTCTGAGCCGATGTTGGGCTGGCCCTCAGCGTTGACGAGGAGGTCGCTCTGGCTGAAAGGAGTGGCCGGGAGTGCCGGCAGCGGCATCGGATCGCCGAGCGGCGATCTCCGTTTGATCCCGGACAAGACTCGCGCCGGGACGACGACCTCGGCTTCGGCCCAGTCATCCAGGTCCGAGACGACCTCCCGGAGGACGGCGTTGAGCCGCTGAGCCTGCCCGTCGGCGGTCTCGTCGCCGGCCAGTTGTCGCGCGATCTCTCGCATCGCGTGGCGAGCGAGTCGCTCAGGCCCCTCGGCGGGATCCAGCCCGACGTCGTTCCGCAGATCCGCGTCGAGCGTCTGGAGCCGTTGCTCAAGCGCGCGCGTGATCAGATGATCTCGAGGCCCAGGCTGAAGCCCATCCGCGTCGCCCACAGCCGGCACCGTACTGCGCAGCGCGACATCGACGTTTGACGCGCGTTTGAGAGAACCTTAAACAGCGAAGCCCCCGATCTCTCGGAGGCTTCAAACTCCGGCGAATATTGAATAGCGGGGGCGGGATTCGAACCCGCGACCTTCGGGTTATGAGAGGCTTCGTGGGGGTCAGGCAGGTACAGATTTGCAGGGGTTTTCTGATTTTAGGTGAGGCTAACTCAGGCTGAATTTGCCCATCTTGTTACACGGTTTGTTACACGGTTTCGGCTTCAGGAGCGTCGATGCGCCCCGGCCGTGCCCACGAGGTCTGAGGCTGCGGACGGTCGGTGCAGCGGACACCGTGAGCTGCGCGGATGCGCGGTGACCGTCAGCTGTTGAGAGACGCCGCCTGTACCGCATCAATGATGGCCCGAGCATCATGTCGACGTCGACGATCACCTCGTGGCGGACGGGCAGGTCGGCCACGCGGGCCAAGAGGACGCAAGCGTCAACAATCTGTGCTCGCAGCGCCTCCTTCGCGTAATCCCAATCGCGGTCTCGCCCGGCTGCACATTTCGAAAGGACGAGGTCGTGCACCTCGAGACACCAGGCAACAATCGTTCCCTCCGAACCCGGCCGAGGGGCACCTCGCGCTTCACCAATCGCTCTTGCCAACCCGACGGAGCCTTCGCGGTCTCAGGCCCGACGCCGTGGGCGTAATAGCCGTGAGCCAGGTGGAACGGTGACCCATCTCCGAGCACGCGGTCAATGAGATCCGCGGCACCAGGATCATGCAGCGGGTAGATGTCGGCTTCCAGCGATTGCAGCAGCGACTCGCGAGGCTGCTCGTAGCTGCCGAGGATTGCCTGACTGCCGACGACGACGACGTAGCCGGTGATGTTCGCCGCCGCCGCAATAACGTGCTCAAATTGATCCGAACGCAGGCTAGATCACCTCTCGCACGATTCGCAGGCGCTCGGGCTCGCTGAGGAGTCCAGCAAACGGCGAGTTCTGACGAAGATCGTCGTTGTCCTGGCTCTCGTCAACGAGTGCCCTGCGTATCTCGGGCAGCGGCTGGTTCAGAAGCTCCTCCCAACGGTCGGCGTAGCACTCGTTGATCCGCCCCTGATCTCGCCACCGGAAGCGTACGTGCCGTGCTTCTTCAACGATCGGCTTGCGGAGTCGTCGCGCGACGGCCCGGTGGTAAGCGAGGCTGCGCGCGCGGGCACGTTCGTGGTTGCTTCGCTCAGTGTCCTGCTGAAAGCGCTGAAGATCGAGGCTCTGCGCCGCTTTGCGATGCCGGACCATCGTGGGGGTCAGCACGTACCGGCGATCGCTGTTCGCTCGATCAGCCTCCACGGACTCGTGCAGATCGAGGAGCGCAGGCACGGGCACCTCAACACGACCCCGAGCTGAGTACACGAGCGGAAGATCGCCCGCCTTGATCCAGCGATCGAGCGCCGTGTGGCTAACCCCCAGTACGCGCGCGGCAAGCCGGCGGGACACGGTCTCGCCCAGTTCCCGCTCAAGCGCACGGCGGACCGCGAAGACGTCTGCGTTGCCGGGCATGTCTCGCCCTACGCGACGAAGGCGAACGATGTGTTCGAATAGATCTTGCTTGCGATCAACGACGCTCATAGTCACTAGCATAGCCACACGAGTTGCCAAAAAGTCACGAAAATGGCAACTGCCGACTCGTAGGAGCGAAGCGTCGGGCTCGGAGCTTCGGCGAGCTACTCGTCGAGCGCCCGACGTTCGGCCGCGTGGGCGAGCGCCATGTACGCCGGGGCCAGCAGCTCGATGAGGTTCTTCCCCGCGCCGTCGACCGGCGCCGGCCCGAGCTGGCGGAGCAGGGCGTCGGGTGCGGCGCCGGCGAACGGGCTGACGTGGACCTCCGCCAGCTCCGGCCCGACGGACCAGAATGACTCGAGCTGCGCGGACATGGGAACGGCGGGCTCGACCTGCACCGCAACGTCCCTACGATCGGCGTCGCTGGCGCTCCCGCGGCCGCCCGCGCCACGCCGTGCCCGCAACCGCTCGAGCAGTTCGTGCTTGTCCAGTCCTCGCCAGGCGAAGATCAGGAACGGATCCTCGTCGAAGCGCTCGGCGAGGATGTAATAGACGGCAGCCACGTGCTTGCAGGGATTCTCGGAGTCAGGGCAGGTGCAGCTGGCCTTCAGCTCGGCCTTCGACGACGGCAGTAGTGTCAGCTTGCACGACGAGAACACCGCCTCGATGTCACGGGGCATCTCGCCGGCGAGCAGCTGCGCGAGCGGGAGTGCCTGCGATGCCATCGTCTTCTCTGCGCGACGCCACTGAGCTTCAGAGAGCACCTTGCCTCGGATCCGGACGCGGTAGGGCGTGTAGCGCGATCCCTGCACCTTCGCGAGTACGACGCCCGGCTCCACCTCGAGTTCGGTGACCTGGCCTTGGCGAGCGTAGTTGCGCCCGCGCTTCAGCCTCGAGCCGACGCCGAAGGACTCGAGCAGCTCGATGAACCGACGCGACCACCAGGTCTCACCGATGTCTCCACGCCGGCTGCGCGCGACAATCCCTCCCTCGGCGGGCAGCGGCTTCGAGGCCGGGTACTCCGGGTAGTCGCGCCAGGAGCTCATCCTCGCTCCGCCACCGCATCGGCTGAGAGAACGACGAGATCGCGCAGCTGAGCGCTGTCGAGCTCCGTGATCCACGCCTCGCTGCTGCTGCCGACGATCCGGTCCGCGAGATCCTTCTTCTGCGCGATCAACACGTCGATCCGTTCCTCCAGTGTTCCAACACACATCAGCTTGCGGACCTGCACATTCTTCTTCTGACCGATCCGGAATGCCCGATCTGTCGCCTGATCCTCGACCGCCGGGTTCCACCAGCGGTCGAAATGGATCACGTGGTTGGCGGCGGTCAGGTTCAGTCCGGTACCGCCCGCTTTCAGCGAGAGTAAGAACAGCGACGGGCCACCGGCAGCCTGGAACTGCCGCACCATCTCATCGCGTGCGGTCTTCGGCGTCCCGCCGTGTAGGAACAGGACCTCGCGTCCGAGCCGCTCCTGCAGGTGCGGTTTCAGCATCCCCCCGAACTCGGTGAACTGTGTGAAGCACAGCGCCTTGTCACCCTCGGCCAGCGCCTCGGCAAGAATCTCCTCCAGGCGCGCGAGCTTGCCCGAGCGGCCCTCTAGATCCGAGCGGTCCTTCAGCAGGTGAGCCGGATGGTTACACGCCTGCTTGAGCTTCATCAGCGCCGCAAGGATGATTCCCGACCGTTCGATTCCCACTGCCCGCTCAGCCTTCTCGAGCATCTCGTCAACGACCGCCTGGTACAGCGTCGCCTGCTCCTTGGTCAAGTGGCAGTCGACCCGCATCTCGATCTTCTCCGGGAGATCGCTGATGATCCGCTTGTCGGTCTTCAGCCGGCGCAGGATGAACGGACTCGTCGCGCGGCGCAGCTGCTCCGTCGCAGACGGGTCGCGCCAGCGCTCGATCGGTTTCGCGTAGTGACGTTTGAAGCCGGCCGCCGAGCCGAGCAGCCCCGGGTTGAGGAAATCCATGATCGAGTGAAGCTCGGTCAGCCTGTTCTCAACCGGTGTACCCGTGAGGGCAACCCGGTGCCGGGCCGGAAGCGAGCGGATCGCGCGCGTTTGCTTGGACTCGATCGTCTTGATGTTCTGCGCCTCGTCGAGCGTCAACCGCCCCCACTCCAGCGCGCGCAGCTCCTCGCAGTCGCGTGTCGCCAGCGCATACGTCGTGATCACCAGGTCGCTCGCGCGGACCACCCGGGTGAGCTTGGTTCCTCGCAGACGCTCGCGTCCGTGGTGAACGTGCACGCGCAGATCGGGGGCGAACCGCTCCGCCTCCCGCTGCCAATTACCGACCACCGACATCGGGCAGATCAGGAGCGTCGGAGACGGCCGCTTGCGCCGGCGCTCGCTCGAACCGTTCACCGTGTGCTCGCGCTCGGCCAACAGCAACGCGAGGAGCTGCACCGTCTTGCCCAAGCCCATGTCGTCCGCCAGACACGCACCAAGGCCGAGCGTCGAGAGGAACGACAGCCACGCGAGGCCCCGTTCCTGGTACGGACGAAGCTGGCCGTCGAACGATGCCGGGACCTCGACCGGATGCAGCTTGCGTTCGTGATTCGAGCTCAGCAACTCCTTTAACCATCCACCGGCGTCGATTTCCGTCGCCGGCAGATCGGGCTGGCCGGAAGCGAGGCCGAGACCGTCCCGCAGGAGCTCGGCCGCCGGCGCCTCGCCACGTTCCGCCCTCCCCTGGAAAAACGCCAGCGCAGCCTCGACGTCCTCAGGACGCAGCACGATCCACTGTCCGCGGGCCATCACCAGCGGCATCTTGAGCGCGGCGAGTTCGCGCAGCTCGGCCACGGTCAGCGTCGCACCGCCCACCGCCACCCTCCACTCGTACGCGCACAGTCCGTCGAGGCTGAACAGCCCGGTCCCCTCCTCCCATTCCTTCATCGGCTCGGCCTGCAGCTTCAGACGCAGCCGCTGACTCCACCACGCCGGCGCGAGCACGCCGAAGCCGGCCTGTTCGAGTGCCGGGGCGGCGTTGCGAACGAAGCTGTAGGCAGCCTCGTCGCTCAGGTCCAAGCCGGTCGGCGCGGGCTCACGAAGCGCCGGCTCGAGCTCGGGCCACACACGCAGCGCGTGCCCCAGCCCACCGAGCAGCCGCTCTTGCGGATCCGCGATCTCACGACCGGGTAGGTGCAGGCCGCTGCCGTTGGAGCTCCATACATCCTCGGCCGGCACCAGGATGCTCGGATCATCTTTGGCCTGCAACAGGATCTCGACGCGCCAGATCGGGGACATGCCCTCCTCGCGCCTCTCGCCGTTCGACGCGCCGCCCTTTGCCTGCGGTCTGCCCTCATCGTCGACGATCTTCGGAAGCTCTTCCGGCGCCGACAGCCGGAAGCACGTCCTGAACATCCGGTGCGCGGCATACCACTCTCCCGCGCCGCGCCACTCGTCGAGCTGCTCGTCGAGCGCGGCGAGCGCCAACCCATCTGCACGCACCACCGGGTCCTCGCCCGCAAGCGCGGCGAGCCACGCGTCCACAGCGGAACGCGACCTTGCCGACCGGCGCCGCGCCGGCCGGGGAAGGAGACCGTCCAACAGGAATCGCCGCGCACCGGCATCGACGACGGCGCCCAGCAGATCAGCCAGGACCGCCTCAGGCGGGCTTGCCGCCGCGGACGGCGAGAACTCAGCGCGCACGAGTGGGGGCATGGACGCGGACAGCAACCGGACGCGCTCGGCGTCGTTGGGATCGACGGTGATTGCTCGCCAGCGCGCCAGCCACTCCCCGTCCCGCCGCACAAGCCCAGGAAGCAGACGCCCACGCGCGAGCAGCTCGAGCGCGAGCTTGGCCGCCTCGGCGAGGAACCGCAGCGAATCTCCACCGACAACACCCGCGCGATTGTCTGCCGGCAAGGCGAGCAGGACGTCGAGCGCCGGCAGCGGGCCGAGCGCCATCGCCGGCACGACCCAGGGGTGCAGGAAGTCGGGCTTGCCGTTGAACGTCTCGTCGTCTGCACGCAAGAGCTCCGGCGAGTGCTGCGGTCCGTCCGTGAAGGAGGGCAATAGCAGAGCCAGCGCGTAGTCGGTGTACGCGTCCGGCGCCAGCGCGATGCCGAGGCGAGCGAGAGCTCCGCTCAACTCTGAGACCGAGCAAGCGAACGGATGCGCTCGCGGCCGTGGCTTCTCCGGCACCCGCCCGCGTCGCTTCGGAGCGCGCGCGGGCAACGCGGCGTTCTCCCCCCACATGCACATCAGTGAATCGCGCGACCAGACGGCGTGGAGAGCGATCATTCCCGCAATCCTCGCGTGATAGCCGGACGCATGAACTGGTGACCGGGCGGGCCGCTACCTGTGACCGCGATTGCGGCGCCGAGCGGCTCGAGCGGCGCGGCGCGCGTCCTTGCGCTCATCGCCATGAAGGCGCCCCGCCGTTGTGGTCGCGCGCTCCTGCTCCCATGAGCCGGGAAGGGCTTCCAGCGCAGCAACATGACGGTCGCGATCGTACGGACGCTCCTCGTGCAACGTGCCCCAGACCTGCTGCGCGACCGGCGCGGCGAGCATGTGCAGGATCTCGTGCCGGTCGTAGCCCGACTTGAGCAACCGTGCCGCCGTTGCCCACACCTCTGGCGGATCGTCGTCCCACAGCTGCGTGGCCACGATTTCGTGCATCGCGAGATGTAAGCGGGGATTGATCGGCTCGCCATCAACCTCAACCTCTCGGCGAACGTCCCTCAGCGCGCGGTCGAGTTCCGGATGCTCGTGACGAATCACGAGCGAGCGCACGTCGGGATCAGCCAGATCAGCGACCGTCAGATCAAGCACCGCAAGCGTGGCTGGCTCGGCGACGAACTCGAGTCGTGCGTCATCGTCGCGAATAGGTGATCCAGGCGACATGGCCATCGGAGCTTCGGTGGGACGCACCGCAAGTTGCGGTTGCGATGAGATCCGGCATCAAGCGTAGACGTCAGCGCCGACGGAGCACCGTCTTGGCCTGTGCTGCTCGCGCGTTTCCGCCAGACCGGTGCTGGCGCCGAGGCCGTTGTAATCGGCGCGACATGATGCTCTTATGCGCGTCGCGGTGATCACCGATATCCACGGCGACCTCGACGCGCTGCGCCATGTTCTCGCCGAGATCGACCGGATGGGCACCGGCCAGATCTGGTGCCTCGGCGACATCGTCGGCCTCGGCGCGACCGCCCCGGCCGAGGTCGTCGACGTCGTCCGCGATCGCTGCGCGATCACGCTCGCCGGCAACCACGACCGCTGGGTCACAGGCCAGCTCGCGCTCAACATGCTCCCGGTGCCCCGCCAACGCGCACAGCTGCAATGGCAGAACCGCGTGCTTTCCGACCAGCAGCTCGCATGGCTCGAAGCGCTCCCGACACACGCCCGCGACCACGACATCGAGGTCTGGCACGGCAGCGCACAGGACCCACTCACCGGCTGGATCTCAAGCCCACAAGACGCGGCCGAGCACCTCGCCCGCCAGCAAACCCCGATCGGGCTCGTCGGACACACCCACCGACCGCTGATCGCGAGGATCCACGGCTCCACTACCCACTATGACGAACACCCCACGGCCCACGACCTCGCAGGCGAGGACCGCGCAGTGCTCAACCCCGGCGCCGTGCTCCGCTCACGCAGATGGCTCGAGCTCGACCTCGCAACCGGGCGCGCGACCTGGCGCTCAGCCTGAGCGCTGTGATCTTGACACCGCTTCAGGTTAGGGTTAGGGAGCCATGCTTCGGCCGCCTTGGAGGCGTCAGCAGGACGGCCGGCGAGTCGGTCGCATGGGCCCCGGCACAGCTGAATCGATGAAACCCGGCGGCACGTAGTAGATCTCCTCGCATATCTGCTGCGTCAGCTCGTCGACGATCCTTGCCGCTACCCGGATGTCCCGTTTCGAATGGCGCTTGCCAACCGGACCGCTGACACTGCGGATCAGAGAGTGGGCGATGTCGCGGATCGGGGCGGTGTCAGGAGCAGACTTGCCCGAGGCCTCGAATTCGAGCATGCCGGCGATCATCTGGCTCAGGACGCCACCACAGGCAAGGAGTTGCGTGACGAGCTCGTCGAGGGCGTCCGCGGGTTGTCCAGGCGGAGGTTGATTGGTCATAGAACATAAAGGGCTCTCCTGTCCATCTGGGGGTGAATCGGGCGTAGCTGGTGCGGGAATCGCCTGCTGAGACGCGGGTTCGTGGTGGTGTGGAGGGTCGGGAAGCTTGTCCACGGAGGCGGTGACCCGCCGCCGCCCCATCTTCGGCAGGCTGCTGGCTGTTCGACGGTCAGCAACTACGAGGAGGGCGACGTGCGGGTCGAGACGGCATTCAACCGGATGCTGCGCCTGCCGGGAGCGTCTGTTGTGGACGTGGCTTTCGGCGGCGATGCAGTGATCGTGACAGTCCGGCTGCGGCGCCGGCGGAGGATCTGCCAGGGCTGCGGCGCCGAGGGGTTGGAGATCAAGGACCGCCGCGTCGGGCGGTGGCGCCACTTGGATCTGGGCGCGACGCGGTGCGTGATCGAGTGCGAGCTTCGTCGTCTTCGCTGCCCGGGGTGCGGGGATCGGCCGGAGCTGGTCCCGTGGGCGCGGGCCGGGAGCTCCTACACCCGGGACTTCGAGGACGTCACCGCGTTCCTGGCGCAGCAGATGGCCAAGACGCCGCTATCGAAGTTGATGCGGATCGGCTGGCGGTCGGTCGGGAAGATCCTCGCGCGGGTCGTTGCTGACAGGCTCGACCGCAGCCGTCTGGACGGGCTCGTGATGCTCGGGGTGGATGAGGTCAGCCACGGCGCTGGACACAAGTTCCTGACGTGCGTCGCCGACCACGCCTCGGGCGGGGTCGTGTGGGCCGCGCCCGGCCGCAACGCCGTGACGCTGCAAGGGTTCTTCGACGAGCTGAGCGACGGGCAGAAGCAGTCGATCACAGCCGTCTCGATCGACATGTCCGCCGGCTACGAGAAAGCGATCCGCGCGCCCGAAGGGCTCCCGCACGCCGAGGTGTGCTTCGACCCGTTCCACGTCGTGAGCCTCGGCGGCAAGGCCGCCGATCAGGTCCGCCGCGACGATTACAACCGGCACGGCCGCTCTTCGACCGGCGAGGGGAAGTGGATCAAGGGAACGCGCTACTCGCTGCTCAAGGACACCGCCAACCAGACCCCCAAGCAACTGCTCAAACTCGCCGAGGTCGTGACCACCAACAAGCGGATGTACCGAGCGTTCCTGCTGCTCGGCGAGCTGCGCTATCTCTACCGACTGCCGAAGGACGAGGCTGCTGAACGACTCGACGCGTGGCTCGCGTGGGCATCCCGCTCGAAGCTGGGGCCGTTCGTCAAGCTCGCCCGCACGATCCGCAAACACAAAACGGGCGTGCTCTCGGCGATTCAGCTCGGCATCAGCAACGGGCGCCTCGAGGCGCTCAACAGCCGCGTCAGGCTGATCAGCCACCGCGCTCACGGCTTCCACTCAGCAGACGCCCTGATCGCCATGGTCTACCTCTGCTGCGCCGGCATCCAGATCCCGCTCCCTCACCGATAAGTCACCCCCAAACGGACAGGAGAGCCACATAAAGCGCGGGGGGCACGAAAATCCCGCCCACCCGCTGAGGCAGCGTCCTCCTCTTGGTCGCGTACGGCGCACAGCGTTGGAGGGGATGCCGCCGCTCCGGTCACGGTGACCACAGCCCGGACATCGGCACGGCTGCGAGGCGGTCTCCGAACGCAACGGTGTTCTCGCCGGTGTAGATGAGTGCTCCGGCCTTGAACTTGCTACCGAGCTTGTTCCGAAGGTGCTTGAGCCCGCGGAGGTCGCGCTCGTGGACCGTGGCTGCGGACTTGACCTCGACGGCCGCAACAGATCCGTCGCGGTACTCGATGACGACGTCGACCTCGCGCTGGTCTCGGTCACGGAAGTGAAAGAGCTGGGGCCGCTCGTCGAGCCAGGAGATCTGGCGGTGCAGTTCCATGGCCACGAACGTCTCGTAGAACATCCCGCCGAGATCAAGGTTCGCTTCGATGCGGCGCTCGTCGGCTCCGACCAGGTAGGCCAAGAGGCCCGTGTCGGCGATGTGGACCTTCGGTCGCTTGATGGACCTGGCGAGCAGATTGCTGCTCCACGCCGGCAGTCGCCGGATCAGGAACAACATCTCCAGAAGTTCGACGTGGCGCCGAATAGTGGTCGCTGGCGTCCCGAGCGAGCCGCTCAACCGCTCAATGTTGAGCTCGGCTCCCGAAGTCGCTCCGATCGCCTGCAAGAGCCTGGAGACGGCAGCGCGATCGGCGACATCGCCGAGGCTGGCCAGGTCTCGCTCCAGGATCCCCTCGATGTAGCTCTCGAAGAACCGTGGTCGCCGGTTGGAGGTGCGTCCCTGAACCTCGGGATATCCGCCCTTGGCGAGCATCTCGGCGTACGCCTGACGACCGACGGGCGCGTTCATCACATCCGGGAAGCTGCCGTCGGAAAGGCCGGGGACGAAGGACTCGCGGTGCCCGAGCAGTTCTCCCTGGCTGAACGGATGCAGACGCAGATACTCAGCTCGACCGGCCAGGCTGTCCTTGACCTGCTTCATCTCGAGTAGGTTCGCCGACCCAGTGATGGCAAACTGCCCGGGTGTCGTGTCGCGGTCGACCCGGAGCTTGATTTCGGTCATCAGTTCCGGGACGCGCTGGATCTCATCGATCGCCACCGGGGTTACGAGCGTTGCGATAAACCCCGCCGGGTCAGCGATGGCAGCCGCTCGCACCGGCTGACTGTCGAGCGTCAGAACCTGGCGACCGGCGCCCTCGGTAGAGGCGACCTGTTCAAGGAGCGTGCTCTTTCCGACCTGGCGAGCCCCGAGCACGACCACGACGCGCGTATCTGCCAACGCCGCTTCTACGGCGCGTTGAGCGTGTCTGGCAACGAGTCGCAATTGCGGCATCAACGTAGCCTACCGTGAGATCCCGACTAATCCACCGTGAACTGCCCGCAGAACCACCACTGCAGTACCGACAGATCCACCATCGCGACGCCGCGGATCCACCGCACTACTCCTGCCGTAAGCACCTACCCCTGCCGCTCAGCCTAGCGCCTCGGAGGCGTGCCGGTTGGGGCCAGGTCTCGGGCGAGCGCGTGGCTGCGCTCGGCAAGGGGTTCAGGAGGAGGGCGTCTGTCCCTACGGTTCGACGATCCCGAGCTCCGTGGTAGGTCCGTGAGCATCTGACCTTGTGAAGGCGGTCGTTCAGACGCACCATGCAGAATGGCGGCGTGTCGACGGGCTTGGACAACGCCATCGCGGAGGCGCAAGAGCGACTCGCCGAACTCGATCGGCTGAGGACCGCCGCGGCCGAGCGTCTCGCCGAGCTCAACCGGCTCCGCGCGGGTCGTCCACATCGCGAATCTGTCGGCGAGGCAGAACCGATCTCTCCGGCGGTGAAGCTCCGGTTGTTCCGTGATCTCTTTCGCGGTCGTGAGGACGTGTTCGCGGCCCGTTGGGAGAACCAAGCGCGGTCCAGGACGGGTTACTCGCCCGCCTGCGCGAACGAGTGGCGGCCTGGCGTGTGCGGCAAGCCAAAGGTCCGGTGCGGGTCGTGCGGCAACCAAGCATTCACCGTGCTCGACGATCGTCAACTGCTCAGCCACCTTCAGGGGCGCCAGGTCGTCGGGCTGTTATCCCCTCCTCGAGGGCGATGTGTGCCGCCTACTCGCGATCGATCTCGACGAGCGGTCCTGGCGCGACGACGTGAGAGCGATCGCCAACACGTGTCGCGCCCTCGGGCTTGGACCCGCGATCGAGCGGTCAAGGTCAGGGAATGGCGCGCACGTCTGGTTCTTCTTCGCCGAGGCCGTGCCCGCCGCCGAGGCACGCCGCCTCGGGTTCACGATCCTGACCCGCACGATGGCCGCCGGCGGCGCCCTCAGCGTCGATTCCTATGACCGGCTGTTCCCCAGTCAGGATGTGCTCCCGAGCGGCGGGTTTGGAAACCTGATCGCGTTGCCGCTGCAGCATGACGCTCGCAAGATCGGGAATACCGAGTTCCTCAACGAGGAGCTCGAACCTCATCGCGACCAGTGGTCGTACCTCGCGTCGATACCGCGGATTACACATGAGCGCCTCAGTGAGCTAAACGCAGTCGCCGACGTCGGGCCGACGCTCGCGGTCCGTCCTTACGATGAGGAGTCCGCCGCACCGTGGCGCCCGCCTCGCACGTTGCGCCAGACACTCAGCCGCGCTTCGATGCCAACAGCCATCGAGGCCACGATCGGGGACCGGCTCTACATCGAGCGCACGGCGCTCCCACCGGCTCTCGCGCACGCGATGAGGCGCCTGGCGACATTCTCCAACCCGGTCTTCCTGGAGCTTCAAAGGATGCGGATGTCCGTCGCCAGGACGCCTCGGGTGATCGCGTGCTTCGACGATCTCGACCGGCACGTTGCTCTCCCTCGTGGCTGCCTGGCCGACGTGGTGGCTCTGCTCGATGACCTGGGAGTCTGCCTCGAGCTCCACGACGAGCGGGTCGACGGCGACGCGTTGCCGATCGAATTCCACGGCGACCTCAGTGAGTCCCAGCGCTACGCTGCCGATGTCCTGCTGAAGCACGACGCCGGGGTTCTCTGCGCACCGCCCGGCTGGGGCAAGACGGTGCTCGCCACCAGCTTGATCGCCGCGCGCGGTCGCTCCACCCTCATCCTCGTTCACCGAAAGCCGCTCGTCGAACAATGGGCCGAGCGGCTGTCCGAGTTCTTGGACCTCACTCCGAAGTCGATCGGCCGAATCGGGGGTGGGCGGAACCGCCTGACGAAGAAGATCGACATCGCCATGGTGCAGACGCTCGCGCGGAAGGACGACCTTCGCGAGTTCGTCCGCGCCTACGGCCACATCGTGATCGATGAGTGCCACCACGTTCCTGCCGTGTCCATCGAGCGCGTCGTGTCGGCCATACCCGCCCGCTACGTCACCGGACTCACCGCCACCCCGTACCGTCGTGACGGCCACCAGCCCATCATCACGATGCAGTGCGGCCCCGTTCGACACGTCGTCAATCAGCGCGCCGTGCAGCGAGAACATTCGCTTGACCTCCGCGTCATCCGTCGGGATACGAACCTCAACCCGGCGGTCCTACCGACCGACGCGTCGATCCAGGAGATCTACGGCGCCCTCGTAGCGGACACCGACCGCCTGCAGCTCGTCGCATCGGATGCGCGCGACCTAGTGCGCGAAGGACGAGCTGCCGTGATCCTGACCGAGCGACGTGAGCACCTCGAGCGCCTCGCAAGCGCGCTCCGCGAGGACGTCCCGAACCTCGTCGTCCTACACGGTGGGGTCAAGCCGAAAGACAGACGTGCCGCTCTACAGCAGCTCGCGGACCTTCCCGAAGACGGTCCCCGGCTGGTCGTCGCGACCGGGCGGTACATCGGCGAAGGCTTCGATGATCCAAGGCTCGACACGCTACTGCTGGCGATGCCGATCGCCTGGAAGGGAACGGTCGTCCAATACGCCGGCCGACTCCACCGCGCCCACTCAGCGAAACGCGACATCCGCATCTACGACTACGTGGACACCGAGGTGCCAGTGCTCAGACGCATGTACGCAAAACGGCTCCGCGCCTATCAGAACATGGGCTACCGGACCGACGCCCAACTGGACCTGGCGGCCTGAAGGCGGCAATTCCGGCCGCGAAGTGTCCGCTGAGTCCCCATGGGTGCTGCACCGATGCCGGTGCGACCTTCGGTTCTGACCCCGAATGGCAGCGAGACCGGAAAGCGCGCTGTAATTACCGCTTTGCAGGCTATTTGTGCTCGAAGCTCGAACTGCAGACTTCGTTACACGCTTCGTTACACACGTGGATCTGCAAAACGGAAAGATCGGAAAGATGCAGTTTGCAGCGACTTTGATTGATAGCGGGGGCGGGATTCGAACCCGCGACCTTCGGGTTATGAGTCGCTTCAGAGGTGATAGGTACCTGCCGATTTGCAGGGGTTTCGTGAAACCGTGTCCGGTTGCGTGAGGTCAAATTTGCGGCTCTCCTGGCATGATCGTAGGTGAAAACGTGCGGTGGATGGCCGGCTCGTGACCCAAGTAGCTCCGCTACGCCCGCCCCTCGAGGGCGCCGCTGCGCGGCTCGCTGCGCTCGGCCCTGTCGGGCC
>JBPCPO010000093.1:0-8491 GCA_050999075.1 Solirubrobacteraceae bacterium | reverse complement strand
CACGTCATCGCGAACCTCGCGAGGTGGTTGTCTTCGGCCCCGAGGTCGGTCACACCGGCAGGGGGTTGTGCAATGTAGGTGGTGATGGCGCATGTAGGTGGTCCCGATCGTTGGTCCGACGGCGAGTCCGATCTCTGTGACCGGCGGGCGCACCGTCGTCGAAGCTCGCCGCTGCCCGGTCGGCTGTCTGCTGGGGGCGCGATGGCGATTGGCTGCTCGGTGGTGCTCGTGATCGCGTGGCCCTGGTCGTCCTGAGCGCGCACCCACGTCAAGCGGGTTCGTCACGGTCGGCGGTCGTGCACCTTGCGGTCGGGAACGTCGGCAAGTTGGCAGCGGGAGAAGGCATACGGGCAAGCCGCGATCATGCTCGTGATCAGGCACGACCGGGCCTGCGCGCGGCCATTCTCGGGCGGGCCGACCTTCAGCCAGGGCGCCCCCAGCGCCAAGCTGCTCTCGATCCTCGGCGTCCTGCGCCGGCCCGCAACCGCGCTTGACCACCTCCCGGCGCGGTTTCTGGCCCACGGTGACGTAGGGGCATCTCAGGGGATCTACGTCAGGTTCGTCCGACTCGCGCGGGTGGCCTACGGGCTCCGGTTCTACATCGCGCCGGTCGCGAGCGGAGGCGAGCTGTCCGCGCACTGCGCCGCGGAAGCCGAGTCCAAGCTCCGGCTGGCACTCCCGACGATCCCCCGCCGGCAGCGAGCCGGCGCTCTCTCACAGGGGATCGCCCTGATCCAGAGCAGCGGACCCCACGAGGGCATCCTGCACATCGACTCCGCCACCCACGGGCGCGACGGAGGCGCCAGCTGCTGCGCGACGCCGGCGGCGATCGAGCAGATCGGCCAGCCCGGCTTCCAGAGCGCCAGCTCGCGCTCGTGTATAGGAGCCGCGAGCTGCGACGGAACGTCGATCCTGATGGCAGTCATCCCGGACGGAGTGGCGAGCGTCACCTATTACTTCCCGGCCAGCGAATCATCCGCCCTAACCAGGCGCGGGCTCACGGTCACCACCCGCCCCGTCAACAACGTCCTCGCGGTCAGAGTCCCCATCGGCGCACCGTTCGCGACGAAGATCATCTGGCGCTCCGCCAACGGCATGATCATCAAGGCGATCAACGCCGGGCGCACGTACGGCCGCGGAAGCGAGTCTCAGGCAGCGCGCGGAAGAGTGGGCTGAGTGCGCGCATCGGGGTTGGACTCCCCGACGGCATTCCGGTACCGGACGGGCCCCTCCGGGTGACGATCGTGCCTACTCGAGTCCAAGGACGAGGATGAGACCATCATCGATGCTCCGGAGGTCCTCATAGGCGAGATGGCCGACGTGTTTGCCGAGATTGCGGGCGTCGACGGCACCGACCATCTCGCACAGCACCCGCGTACGGTGGCCCGCGAGCTCGATCTCCGGGTGAAAGCTCGCCGGTGGCGCCGCAGTCGAAGTCGGGCACACAACGACCGTCGACAACGCCATCAGACTGTCGACCTGGACGATTACCGCGTAGCGGCGGCCGTGCTGAACCCGTCCCCGTCCGCGCGGGAGCGTGACCGCATGCACGTCACCGCGAACCACGCAGGTGCTCCATCAGCGCAGCGACCTCGCCAATCTCACCGACGTAGCCCCGGTCCTGCATCAGCCCTCTGGCCTCCGCGGCAAGCCCGTTGCGCCTGCGCTCGCGGGCGGCGGTCTCGGCTATCGCCTGGCGGGCGGCTTCGGCGCGACTGACGCCGCGCTGACGCGCGATCTCGTCCAGCGCCATCAGGCCGTCTCGCCCGAGACGCAACGAAAGCGGTGGTGGAGCGGACGCCACCGACCGACTGTAGCGCAAACTACACTACGGTTTGGCCCCTGGCTCGTCCACACGCAGACCTGCCGGGAACCTGCTTCGCCGGCTCAACCGCCCGCATGGTCTGGTACACCTGTTTCACGGCAACCTCGACCTCTCGCTGATTCGGCTCGCATCGGTCACGCCATGGGGCGACAAGGTGTTCCTGGTGCCGTTCAAGCCCAACCCCGCGAGTTCGATATCCGCTCTACCCGGAGTGCGCCCCGCACTTGCGACCAGGTTCGGGCGGCGGGCAGCCCAAGGCGAGACGCTCGGCCTGTTCGACAGCGGCGGCGGCGGCTGCTGCTCGACCCCAGCCGACATCGAGGCGCAAGGTACGTCGATTTCCTCAGGCGGGTCGGGCTCGCCGGCCCTCGGAGCCTCGGCCCGCGTGATTCTCGTCGTTCCGGACGGCGTGGCCAAGGTCTCCGTGTTGCTACCGCGCCAAGCCATCTCCGGCGAGCCCGCTTACAAGCACCCGCTGACGGTAACCGCCCCCGTCCACAACAACGTGGCTGCGTTCCAGGTCAACCACCGGTCTGTTGACGCTGTCGGCGCCGACAACATGATCTGGTACGGACCCTCAGGAAACATCGTCAAGACAATCGGAGATCCACGCGGCCTGACCAGGGTTGTGCCACCACCGAAGCCGGCGCCCGAGACGGCGCTCTCGCGTCGCGCGGAACGAGACCCCTCGACACCCAACCCGGTCTTGGTCTTTCCCCGCACCGGAGGCCCGACGACGACGTTCACGATCAAGTTCCGCATCCTCTTCGACGGGGCCTACTACGAGACCCTGTTCTCTGGACCGGGAGGCCCCGGATGCCATGAACACACCCCATCGCGGGGTGGCGGCGGGGGCGGTGGCGGCCCCACCGACGTTCGCGGCCAGATCTGGAGCGAGCCGTTCGGACCCTCCACCGGCGCCGGAGCGCCGGTGAGCGCCTGGTGTCCCGGCACCTACCACGTCAAGGTGTCGGCCTTCGACGTCCCGGGAAGGCCCCGACGTTTCTACCCGCCGTTCGGCACCGCCACCTTCACCGTCCATCGCTGACGCAGCCCTGAGGATCTCACACGCTGCGGCCGCACAACCGCCGGCGGCACACGATCGCCGGTTAATCGCCACGCAACCTTCGCCCGCCATCATCTGAGGCGAGATGCTCCTGCTGATGCTGTTCGCGCTGATCGCCGGCGCGGGGACCGCGATCACCCCGTGCGTGCTGCCCGTGCTGCCGGCGCTGCTGTCGGCGAGCGCGGCAGGCGGCCGCCGACGGCCGCTGGGCATCGTCCTCGGCCTCGCGGTCACGTTCACCATCGCCATCGTCGCTCTCGCTCAGCTGGTCAAGGGCGTCGGCCTCGCCACCGGCGCGGCGCGCACGCTGGCCATCGTCGTGCTGCTGGCCTTCGGGATCGTGCTGCTGGTCCCCGGTCTTTCGGCCCGGGTGCAGGCGCCGCTGTCCCGGCTCGGGCGCTTCGGACCGCGCACCCGCGGCGACGGCTTCTGGTCGGGGGTCGGGGTCGGCGGGGCGCTCGGCTTCGTGTGTGCCCCCTGCGCCGGTCCGATCCTGGCCGCGGTCACGTCGGTCAGCGCGTCCGGCGGGGCGTCGGTGCGGATCGTCGCCGTGGCGATCTCCTATGCCGTGGGCCTCAGCGCCGTCCTGCTCCTGTACGCGCTAGGCGGCCGCGCCGTGATCGAGCGCGTGCGGCGCTCGGCCCGGGGGCACATCGTCGAGCGCTCGCTCGGAGCCGTGCTGCTCCTGACCGCGGTGGTGATGGCCACGAACCTCGACGTCCGCTTCGAGGAGGCGCTCGCGCGCGACCACAGCCTGCCCGCCTTCCTCGTCGACCCGACCCGCTCGCTGGAGAGCTCGAGCGGGGTCCAGAACCGTCTCGCCTCGCTGCGTCCGGCGTCGCGCTTCGCGCAGCTTCAGCAGCTTGTGGGCGACCCGGTGGTGGCGTGGGTCAGCGCCGCCGCCATCCCCGGCGTGCAAACACCGTCGCTACCCAAGCTCGGACCCGCCCCCCCGTTCACCGACACCCAGCAGTGGTTCAACACGCCGGGGGCTCGCCCGCTGACGCTCGCGGGGCTGCGGGGCCACGTGGTGCTGGTCGACTTCTGGACCTACACCTGCATCAACTGCATCCGGACGCTGCCGTTCCTCAAGAGCCTGTACGCGACCTATCACCCTTATGGACTGCAGATCGTGGGCGTGGAGACGCCCGAGTTCACCTTTGAGCAGGAGGCCGCAAACGTCGCCCAGGCGGTCCGATCCGATGGCTTGCGCTACCCCGTCGCGCAGGACAACCGCTACGGCACCTGGAACGCCTACCAGAACCAGTACTGGCCGGCCGAGTACCTGATCGACTCCGGTGGCCAGGTCAGGCACACGCAGTTCGGCGAGGGCGACTACAAGCGCAGCGAGGCCGCGGTGCGGCAGCTGCTCTCCGAAGCCGGGGTGAAAAACCTGCCGCCACCGATGACGGTCAAGGGCAAGGTGATCGTTCCCAGCACCCAGCTCGCGACCCCCGAGACCTACCTGGACTACAAGCGCGCGCAGAACTTCGCCGTCGCGCCGAGGCCGGGAATCCACTCCTATCCCGGCGTCGGGAGTCTCGCGCTGAACGAGTTCGCGCTGCGCGGAACCTGGAACGTCGGCTCGCAGTCCGCCACGCCGACCTCGCCGGGCGCCTCGATCCAGGCCGGCTTTCAGGCCGCCTCCGTGTACCTCGTCATGACCTCCGCCGGAAACCTCCCCCGCCAGGTCCACGTGCTCCTGGACGGCCGCCCGATCGCGCCCGGCGCCGCCGGTGCCGACGTGAGCGCAGCCACCGTGACCGTTCGCGGTCAGCGGCTCTACTCGCTCGTCTCGCTGCCCACGGCACGACAGCACGCGCTGACGGTCCAGCTGCCGCCCGGCGTGAGCGCCTACGACTTCACGTTCGGATGAGCGCCGCTACCGGCCCCGACCAGGGATCGTAGAATCAAGATGATGGAGGGATCAACGGAGGTCCGGAGCTGGCTGCGCTGCTACCGCTGCTGGTCGCAGAACCTCGAGGTTCAGGTCCACTACGAGGGCATCCACCGGATCGACCCCGAGAGCGGCGAGCGCGGCGACGTGGTCGACGAGATGCAGGAGGCGGTCGTGCAGTGCCTGGAGTGCATGCACGACCAGCCGCACCTCGGATTCCACAACGGACGCGTGGAGCCGATCGAGGACCGGTGGGAGCGGATGATCTCGGGAACGCCGTGGGTCGCGTCGTGCACGGTCACCGTCGACGCCGACGACGTCGAGACGTGCTCGGGGCCCGAGGCCGGCGATGCGCTCTCCTACGCGTCGTTTGGCGACCACGGGACGCGGGAGTTCTTCACCCACGTGCGCTTCCACAAGCACGACGACGAGCGGATCGTCGTTCATCTGCTGGTCGAGCTCTACGCCCGCTCGGCCGAGGAGGCGACCGACGTGCTCTCCGAAGCGGCGCGGGGAACGCTGGCCATCACCTCGCTGGCGGAGGAGTCGCGCCCGCCGGCGTCGACCGGCGACCAGCAGCACTGACGCAAAGGCTGCGCCGCGTGCGCAGCCTTTCCCAGATCTCGATCGCGATCAGCGCGAGCGCCACCGGCACGGTCGCGGGAAGCTCGTTGACCACGAGGAACAGCAGGTCGAACAGCGCCGCGAGCCCCAGCGTCAGCGCCGCCGCGGCGCGCTGCCGGCGCCGGTCGGCCGCGAGGACGGCTCCGAGCAGCGCGGCGATGAACAGGTCGCCGTAGCCCATCGAGACCGAGCCGAAGCCCTCGCTCTGAAGGCGTGGCAACCCCGCCGCAGGATGGGCAGCGACGAGTCTGGCGTTCGGGGCTTGGAGCAGGTCTGAAACCACCAGCCAGACGTCGGCGACCGCCATCGCCACGATGCCGAGCTTCAGCCATCCCGGGGGCGCGGCGGCGGCGAGCAGCACCCCGAGCGTGACGCAGCTGAGCGCGGAGAGCAGGGCCGTGGCGGCCTCGCCCGCCAGCGATCCCGGCGCCGCCCAGGCGAGGATGAACAGCGGGGCGACGACGAGGGCGAGGATCGGCCGTGACCCCCGTGCGGTCCACCCGAGCGCGGCCCCGGCCAGCGGCGGCACCGCCACGAGCGCGAGATACGTCAGCCCGGTCGCCGTGTCGGAGACGTACTTGATCGCGAATATGACGATCACGATCGACGCCACCGGGACCAGCGCCCAGCCTCGCCCCCGCAGGCGCCCGAGCCTCCCGAGATCGGGCGCCAGCGCGGGCGCAGCGACGACGCCGGCCTGCAGCGCCAGCAGGCCGGCGTCGGAGGGCAGGAACGGCAGCGTGGCTATGCGTCCAGTGCCGCCACCAGCGCCTCGAGCTGCTCGCGCAGCTCGCCGGGCAGCTGATCGCCGAACTTCGCGTAGTGCTCGCGCATCTGCGGCAACTGCTGCGCCCACTTGTCCGGCTCCACCTCGAGCAGCTCTGTCATCGCCTCGGGGGCGATATCGAGGCCGTCGATGTCGATCCCGCCCGAACCCGTGGCTGGCGGCACCAGCCCGACGGGGGACTCCATGACCTCGGCCCCGTCCTCGCAGCGACGGAAGATCCACGCCAGGACCCGCGAGTTCTCGCCGAAGCCCGGCCACAGGAAGCGTCCGTCCTCGCCCTTGCGGAACCAGTTGACGTAGAAGATCTTCGGCAGCTGGGCACCTTCGCGCCGGCCGATCGACAGCCAGTGGGCGAAGTAGTCACCCATGTTGTAGCCGCAGAACGGCAGCATCGCCATCGGATCGAAGCGCAGCTTCCCGACCTCCCCCGCCGCCGCCGCCGTCATCTCCGAGGACATGATCGAGGCCAGGAAGACGCCGTGCTCCCAGTCGCGCGCCTCCTGCACGAGGGGCACGACGGTCGCGCGGCGCCCGCCGAACAGCATCGCGTCGATTGGCACTCCCTTGGGGTCCTCCCACTCCGGCGCGATCGACGGGCACTGGGATGCCGGGGTGGTGAAGCGCGAGTTCGGATGCGCGGCCGGCTTCTCGGACTCAGGGGTCCAGTCGTTGCCGTGCCAGTCGATCGCGTGCGCGGGCGGCTCGTCGGTGAGCCCCTCCCACCACACGTCGCCGTCGTCGGTCTTCGCGCAATTGGTGAAGATCGAGTTGCTGGACACGGTCTCGATCGCGTTCGGGTTGGTCAGCGCGCCGGTTCCAGGAGCGACGCCGAAGAATCCCGCCTCGGGGTTGACCGCGTACAACCGTCCGTCTTCCCCGAACTTCATCCAGGCGATGTCGTCGCCGATCGTCTCGACCTTCCAGTCGGCGAGCGTGGGGATAAGCATCGCCAGGTTGGTCTTCCCGCACGCGCTCGGGAACGCCGCGCTGATGTACTTGACCGTGCCCTCGGGCGAGGTCAGCTTGAGGATCAGCATGTGCTCGGCCAGCCAGCCCTCCTCGCGGGCCATCACCGAGGCGATCCGCAGCGCGAAGCACTTCTTGCCCAGCAGAGCGTTGCCGCCGTAGCCCGAGCCGAAGGACCAGATCTGACGCGTCTCGGGAAAGTGGACGATGTACTTGTTGTCGGCGTTGCACGGCCACGGCACGTCCTGAACTCCCTCGGTCAGCGGCATGCCGACCGAGTGCAGGCAGGGGACGTAGTCGCCGTCGTCACCGAGCACGTCGAGCGCGGCCTGGCCCATCCGGGTCATGATCCGCATCGAGGCGGCGACGTAGGGCGAATCGGTCAGCTCGACCCCGATGTAGGAGATCGGCGAGCCCAGCGGCCCCATCGAGAACGGGACCACGTACATCGTCCGGCCGCGCATCGAGCCCTTGAACAGCTGGGTCAGCGTCCCGCGCATCTCCTCGGGGACGCGCCAGTGGTTGGTCGGACCGACGTCGGACTCCCGCGCCGCACAGATGAACGTCCGGTCCTCGACGCGCGCGACGTCGGCGGGATCGGACAGCGCGAGATAGGAGTTCGGTCGCTTGGCCTCGGAGAGCTTCTCGAACGTCCCGGCGGCGACCAATGTCTGCGCCAGCCAGTCGTATTCTTCGGGGGACCCGTCGCACCAGTGGACGTGATCGGGCTGGGTCAGCGCCACCGCCTCGTCCACCCACTCTCGCAGTTGGGCGTGATTCGTCGTGGCTTGATGTTGGGGTGCGGTCTGGGACATCGGCGTCATGTACTCCTTCGGGCTTTGATGGCGCAGGATCGGATGGCGGCGCAGAATCGGATGGCGGCGCAGAATCGTTGCCCTCAAGCGTACCCCTGCCAGGCTCAACGCACCTGGTCGGCCGGCTGCCGCGGAACCAGCACCAGGCGCTTGAACTCGGCCACGAGCACGCCGTCCTGGTTGAGCACGCGGGTCTGGACCCTGACCATCCCACGATCGGGCTTTGACCGGGAGGGCTTGATCTCGAGCACCTCGGACTCGCAGTAGAGCGTGTCTCCGTGGAACACGGGTGCGGGGTGCCGGAGCTCGTCGGTCGCCAGGTTGGCGATCGCCTTGCCGCTGACGTCCGAGACGCTCATCCCGAGCGCGAGCGAGTAGACCAGCGGCCCCACGACGACGTTGCGCCCCTGCTGGGACTGCTGGGCGTAGACGTCGTTGATGTGCAGCGGATGATGGTTCATCGTGATCAGGCAGAACAGGTGGTCATCGGCCTCGGTCACCGTCTTGGCGG
>JBPCPO010000049.1:0-26526 GCA_050999075.1 Solirubrobacteraceae bacterium | reverse complement strand
CGGTCCTGGGGCCCGGCCGCGGCGATCGCGGCGGCCAGCTCGGTAGCGCTCTGCGCTAGAGCATCCCAGGCCCTGGCGCGAGGCTCGAGCGGCTCGGTTGGCTCATCGAGCACAGCCGAGAGCGTCTGCAGCGCACGATCGAATGCTTGCCAGGAACGGGTTGGGCCGGGTCGTGGCGCCCTCCAGGTCAGCTCCCAGGGCGCCTTCCAATCGCGGTTGAGCGTTTCGTACTCGGAGAGTCTGAGTCCTATTTGCTCACCATGGCGCAACGCGGCCGCGTTGCTAGCCGCGGCTTTGGCTATGGCCCGCAATCGCGCCTCGCGGCTCCGGCACGCCGCGAGCGCACGGGAGAAGTCCTTTTGAGCCGCAACGATCGCTTCGCAGGCTCGCTCGGTGTCCAACGCGAACGCGGGGTCGGTGGGCTCGTCGTCGGCTGGGTCAGCGGAGCGGGGGCGAGGCCACAGCCTCCATCGAGAAGCGGAGGGCGTGGCTCGCCTTTCGCGTGGAGGGTCGTTCATCGCTCGAGCCTGGATCGGGGGTGCTCAGTTCTGGTGGGTCGTGGGTGGCCAGGGGTTGGGGTGGCGCTGAGCGCGTTTGATGGGGAGCTTGGAAAGCTCGCGCGATGAACGGCCGCTGCGTGCCCCGGCTCGTCGGTGGCGGCTGGATGCTCGGCGCTTTGCTCTTGGCGTTGCTTCATGAGCGCTGCGATCTCGGCGCATCGGGCGGTGGCAGCGGTGAGCGCGGCGGCGTGTTTGAACGGTCGGGCGAGCGCGTCGCGGGCGCCGGCGGCTTCTGCCGCGGCGGCGTGTCGGCGGGCCTCGATGCGCTGCGCGAGGGCGGGGAGGTCGTTGACGCGGTGTTCGAGCTGGCGCACGAGCGAGATCGACTCCTCGCGGATCTGGTGAAGGGGCAGCCGTGCGGGCTGGGCCGGGAGCCCGTGTAGCGAGAGCTCGAGCACCGGCTCGCGGTCGTAGACCCGGACAGCGGCGGTGATCGGCAGGCCGCCGAGCTCGGCGGCCTGGTCCAACGAGATCTCGGTGTGCGTGTAGCGCGCGTGCTGCAGGGCCCAAGCGCTGATCAGCGTGGCGGCCTGCGGGCGGGTGTCAGCGCGGCGCCCCGCGATGGTCATGTGAAAGGCATCGCCGCGGGTGTCGGTGTGCCGGGCGATCGCGTGCTGCACAGCGGTGAGCTGGCGGGAGGCGAGCTCGTGCTGCTCGCGGGCGCGGGCGATCGTGTGGGTGAGCGCGTGGTGGTTGCGCTGGTGGGCGCGCTTGAGGCGTTCAAGGCGGGTGCGCTCGGCGTCGGCGGTGGCCTTCTCGAGGATCAGCGGATCTCCGGACGCGAGGGCCTTGACCTGCGCGAAGGAGAGGGCGTTATCGCCGATGTCCTCGATCTCGCGCACGTCCAGGCGCCCGCGCATCACCTGGTTGATGAACCGGGCTTTGCGCTCGACGGTCTGCCAGCTGTAGGCGTCGAAGCTGCCCTGCACGACGTAGCGGTAGATGCCGACCTCGGGGTGCTGGTTGCCTTGGCGCAGGATCCGGCCTTCGCGCTGCTCGATGTCGGCGGGGCGCCACGGACAGTCGATGTGGTGAAGCGCGACGGCGCGGGCCTGGATGTTGGTGCCGACGCCCATCTTCTGGGTCGAGCCGATCAGCACCGCGATCCGGCCGCCGCGCGCCGCGGCGAACAGGCGTGCCTTCTCCGCGGTGGTGCCGGCGTCGTGCATGAACCGGACCTGCTCGCGCGGGACGCCGCGCGCGGCGAGCTGGTCGCGGAGCTCGTCGTAGGCATTCCATGCCTCGCGGGGGGTGCCGAGGTCGCAGAAGACGATCTGCAGCGCGCCGGGGACCGGGGAGCGCTCGCCGCTGTCGGGGTCTCGGTAGACGCGGTCGCGGTGCTCGCTCCAGATCGCGGCGATCCGCTGCGCGGCGGCGTCGAGCTTGCTCGGCGTCGAGGACGATTCCCCCGCGACCATCCGCATGTCGAGCGCGGCTTTGCGCCCGTCGGTGGAGATCTTCAGCATGTTGTCCTCCTCGGGGGTGACGCTCCGCGCGCGGACGGCTTCGGCGCGCTCGCCGAGCGCGTGCACGTAGGCGGCGATCTCGGGAGAGGCGGGGACAAGCACGGTCTCGGGCCAGCGTTGGCCGTCCTCGCGTGGCCAAAGCGCGGGGGTGGGAAGCTGGAGGTCCTCCGCGGTCTTCACATCGGCGAACACGTGCCACGCGCGGAGCATCTCGGGGACGTTCTGAAACCGCGCGAAGCGGGTCTGCATCCGGTATTGGCCGCCGCCGCTGGGGGCCATCTCGATCTCGGTGACGGTCTGCCCGAACGTCGCCGCCCAGCTGTCGAAGTCAAGCACGCCGGCGTGCTCGAGCAGATCGGGGCGCAGGTAGCGCGCCATCACGTGCGCTTCGGTGACGGAGTTCGCGATCGGCGTCGCGGTAGCGCCGGTGATCACACGATGCCCATGGCGCGCGCGGAGATACTCGGTCTTCAGGTGCAGGTCGCTCGCGCGGTGGCTGCCGTCGATCGCGGCGTCGCGAATGTTCGACTGGGTGCGCAGGTTCTTGTAGTCGTGCAGTTCGTCGATCATCAGGTAGTCGATCGCGGTCTGCTCGAAGGTGATACCAGGGTCGACCTTGCCGTCCAGGCGTTTCTCCAGCGCCTGTTGGCTGCGCAGCAGCTGCTTCTCCAGGCGCTTGACGGTCAGCCCGGCGCCGCGCTGGGCACTGAGGAGCATCGCGCGCAGCTGCTCGGATTCTCGTTCGATGTACGCCGCCTCGGCTTGGGGGGACATCGGGAGGCGCTCAAACGCTGAGCGGGTGAGCAGCACGGCATCCCAGTCGTTGGTCGCGACGCGGGCGACGAACGCGCGGCGGCGCTCGCTCGCGAGGTCCTCCGAGCCGGCGGCGAGCAGCCGGGTCTGGGGGTAGAGCGCCAGCCATTCGCGGGAGAACTGCTCGAGCATGTGATTGGGGACCACGACGGCGGGCTTTCTGACCATCCCCAGGCGGCGAAGCTCCATGCACCCGATCACCATCTCCGCGGTCTTGCCCGCGCCGACCTGGTGAAACAGCCCGACGGCGGGCTCGTTGAGGATCCGGGCGACCGCGGCGCGCTGGTGGGGGTGCGGCGCGAACGTGCGGGCGAGGCCGGGCAATGTGAGGCGCTCGCCTTCGGCGGTGTAGTCGCGTAGCACGAGCGAGTTGAACCGCCGGTTGTACTCGGCCAGCAGCCTTGAGGCGCGCTCGGGTTCTTCCCACGCCCAGTCAGCGAAGCGCTCCTGGAGCGCCTGGGCTTTCTCGACCGCGGCGGCGCTCTCCACGGGGTTCACGACCCGCTTGCCGTCGTAGGTGTCATCAGTGACCTGGACCGGGCGCTGCTCGAGGGTGGCCTTGGCGATCGCGGGCGCGGGCATCCGCTGGGTGCCCCATTCGCTGGTCGCGTGTAGCGTGCGGTTCTCACCGCGCACGCCCCACATGCCGCCGCCGGGATGCTCGACGCGCAGCTTTGGGTCCTCGAGGATCTCGCGGAGGAACTGCTGGTGGGTGTCGGCGTCGATCCACGCCGCCCCGAGGCGCGCCTGGACGTCCTCGATCCCGAGGTCCTCGGGGACCGCGGCCTGCAGGGCGGTGATGTTGACCTGGAGCTCGGGTCGTAGGCCGGCGGCGGCGCGTGCGAGCTCGAGCTTTTCGCGGACGTTCCCCGACAGGTATTCGGCGGCTGGGAGCAGAGCGCCGCTGGCGGGGTCCTCGTAGACGAGCTCCCCGAGCGCGTGGCGAGCCTCGTCGGGGTCGGTGCCGAGCAGGCGGGCGATGTGCTCGAGGTCGACGCGTCCGTCGGTCTCCAGGCTGACCGCCAGCGCTTCGTCGGGGCTGTCAACGCCGAGCACCGGCGTGCGCGCGAGCAGCGTGCGCTGGGTGAGCATCGTCGCGCCGGCCGCGGTCTGGGTGCTCTCGTCGAAGCTCTCAAGCGCGGTGATGAGCGCCGCGAACGGGTCCTCGCGCAGCGTGCTCATCACGCGCGGGCGCACGCGCGCCATGCGCGGCTCTCCGCTCACACGGTCGCGGTGCCCGGTCGCGCGCACCGTGAACCGGTTGATCGGGCCGTACCGCGCCGTGTACGCCTCATAGCCCCCGCGCAGCGCGCGGCGCAGCTCGTCGATGGCGTCGGTGTCCTCGAGTGTCGCGGCCTCGGCGCTGAGCAGCTCCCTCGCGCCGTCGCGCAGGCCGAGCAGCGCACGCAGCTCGCTGCGCTGGCTTGCCGGCACCTCGAGCGGTTCGTGCTGCCCGTCAAGGACGCGGGTGAACCGCCCGTCCGGGTGCGCGGTGAGATGCCCATTCCAAAGCCCCGTAGCCGGCTCCCACGCGACCCGCGCCGCCGGTGCTTGGGGTCCGCGTGGGGTGATCGTCTGACCTTCGCGCCGGGCGCGGGCGGTGATCTCCCTGAGCGCCGCGCCGAGCGCCGCGGGAAGGTCGCGCGCGTCGGCGTGGACGTCGAGCGCGGGGGTGGCGTACTGGCCGCTGACGATCCGCAACCGCCCGAGGACGTGCTCGGGGTGCTCGTGAAAGTAGGCGTTCAGGCGGGTCTGGCTGCCGTCGAGCTCGATCGGACGGGACTGCTCCCAGGCCTCGGACGCCGGGGCGCTGCCGGACTCGCGGCGGCGCAGGATCAGCAGGTCGGTGATGGCCTGGGTGCCGGCGGCGCGCTGGTGCGCGCCGCTGGGCAGCCGCACCGCGCCCAGGAGATCGGCGAGGGCGTTCATCTCCCGCCGCGCGGCGGGGTTCTGCGCGTCGAGGGTGTAGCGGCTGCTGAGCACCGCGACGACCCCGCCCGGGCGCGTCAGCGCGAGGGCTTTGAGGATGAAGTGGTTGTGCAGCGAGTGCCCGCCGGGGTTGTGGCGCGGGTCGTGCAGGCGCACGTCGCCGAACGGGACGTTTCCGATCGCCGCGTCGAAATGCCCATCGCGATACGAGGTGTGCGCGAAGGACTCGGTACGGATGCTCGCGTCGGGATAGAGCGCCCGGGCGATCGCCGCCGTGCTGGGGTCAAGCTCAACGCCGGTCATCCGCGCGCCCGCAGGCGCGAGGCCGATGAACGTTCCCGCGCCGGCGCCCGGCTCGAGCACCTCGCCGGCGTCGAAGCCGAGGTCCGCCAGCGCGGTCCAGATCGCGCGGACGTACACGGGGTCGGTGTAGTGCGCGTTGATCGTGGTGCGCCGGGCCGCCGCGTACGCACTCTCGTCGTGGAGCAGAGCGTGCAGCTGCTCGCGCTCCTCGGCCCACTCGGGGCGAGCGTCGTCGAAGATCTCCGGGACAGCGCCCCAGCTTGACCACCGCGCGAGCACCCGTTGCTCGGACCC
The DNA here is from genome assembly GCA_050999075.1 of Solirubrobacteraceae bacterium. Lineage (GTDB taxonomy): Bacteria > Actinomycetota > Thermoleophilia > Solirubrobacterales > Solirubrobacteraceae > Palsa-465. Next base: position 21,161 of record JBPCPO010000049.1, on the reverse strand, counting down.
GGTCGCCGCACGTCGCTCGCTCCCAAGGACCTCGAGGATCTGCAGCGCGGCGAGATTGGCGTCCACGCGAGCGCGGGCGCCGGACGGTGCGAGGTCGTCCTGGCTGCCCGGGCGGAACGTCAGTCGAGCGGCGCCTCGTTGTCGGGGTCCGCCTGGTGGATCTCGCGCATCGTCTGGGTCACCCAGTCGTTCGCGGGCTCCTCGATCTCCTCGGGCGCCGGGATCCACACCAGCTCGCTGAGGATCGCTTCCTCGGCTCGCAGGCGCGCCATGTTCAGCCGTCCGACCTTCTCCAGATACGTCTCCCCCGGCTGGTCCATTCCCGCTAAAGAGTCGGCCATCGCCTGGATCTCCGTCTCCGCCCGCTCCCCCAGCGCCGTGAAGAACGCCCGCGGATCCTCGATCTGCGCGTAGCGGTCCGGGTCGGTTCTCTGCCAGTGGCGCTGCGCCAGCTGGGCGTACTTGTTCATCGCGTTCTCGCTCGGGCTCTGCCCATAGGGCGTCGAGGCTGAGTTGCTCGTGGCTCCTACGAGCCATACGCGCCCAAGGGTACGGGCCGATCGGGCTGTCCGGTCACAGGATGGCCGGCGGGGGATCGCTATCGCCCTCGGTCAGGCCGCGTGATCTCACGCCGCGTCGCGCTCCCGCGCGCACGCCGAGCGCGGGTCACGCGCCGGGGCGGGTCGGCGACGGCCTCCTCGGGCGGGCACGCCTGGCTGGTGTCCGCGAGCACTCGGGCCTCGACCGCGTCGGGTTCAATTCCCGAGCCGGCGAGCTGCTCGCCGAGCGCCTGGCGGCGCTGCGCGCTGTCGTAGGGCACTGCGGCCGATCGCGCGTCTGGTGTCTCGCCGCGATCGGCGGTCCTCTCGTCGCGGTGCGCGGCGGCCATCAACCCCGCGGCGTCGCCCTGCCGGCTGCGCGCGCGAGCACCGGACGCGAGGCCTGGATGAGCGCGGCTGCCGAGGTTCTCCACGTCGACGGCGTAGCGATCGCTGAGCTCATCGCGCATCCGCTCGCCGGCGCGGGCAGCGTCGGGGTCCAGGTCGCGCCAGGCCGCAGCGGTCTCCCACGCGTGGCCGATCTGCTCGGGGCTTGCCTGCTCCCACCACTCGTCGCGGTGCACGGGCGCGAGCTCGGCCCTGGCGGCGCTACGCTCGCTCTCCAGCCTGGCCTGCAGCTGCCGAGCGGCCTGCTCGCTCTGGACCTGCGCGTCGCGCAGACGCTGCTGGCGCTCGCGCACGCGCGCTTCGGCGACCCTTCCGCCCGCGGTCACCGCGAGCCTGATCGTGTCGTCGAACACCTCTGCGATTCCGTCGGGCTCGTGTAGAGACATTTCGGCTGGGCTCCTATCGTTCGACCTGGCCCGAGCGCGACGCGCGCTGACGGGTGCTGGGGGTTTGACCGGCGCTTTGAGTGCTGACGCGCAGCGCGAGTGTGGGTGCTAGCCGTCCCGGCTGAGCCGCCCGCACGGCGGCCTGGGCCTCGCGAAGCAACCAGTCCTCCGCCGGCGGGGACGCGGTGGCGCGCTGAACATGCTCAGGCACCGCCTCGATCGCTGACTTCAGCCAGGTGAGTTGCTTGCGGGCCGCGTTCAACCGGTCTGTGTCGTTCATTGAGCCGCTCCTTGAGCCGGGCAACCAATCATACCGCCCGTACCGCCCATACCGATCAGACGGGGTGTCAACGTTCGATATCCGAGCGCTTCGGGACCGGTGGGCGCGGCACCGCCGGGCGGCTGGGCTGATCGGGAAGACGCGAGGGGATCGGTGAACCTCCGGGTCGAGGCGCGAGCTGCCCCTGGCCGGCAGCCCGCGCGGCCTCGAGCGCTTGGCGATCGCCTCCGCGCTCACCTGGACCCTGCGCGGCGGTGAGGCGATCGCTGACCAGCACCAGCTGCTCGCGGACGGCCAGCTCGATCTCCCCGGCGCGCTGAGCGTCGCCCGCGGCGCGATGCATGTCGTAAAGGGCCTTGGCGAGATTGGCCAGCTGGCGCAGCAGCACCGCCTGCGCTACCGGACCGCTCCCCCCGCGCGCGGCGGACGCCAGTAGCAGCGCCGCACCGCGAGCGGAGGGAACCGCCGCCCGCTTGCCGGAGGTCTGCCAGGCGCGCAGCTCCGATGAGCGCGCGAGCACGCGAGCGGTCGCGGCCAACGGCCCGGGCTGCGCCTCAACGGCGTGCGACCACGCGGCGAACGCACCGGCGCTCTCCTGCGCCACGTGCGCCCACGTCGCAAGATCATCGACGGGCACCGACCGCAGCCGGTCGCGCAGCGCCCCGACCTCGGTGCTGTAGCGCGCCCACAACGCAGGGTCAGGCTCGACCGCCTCGCGGCCGGGCGCGCCCGGCGGCAGGTTGCGTCCCGCCGCGGTCCACTCGCTGACCGCCGCGCCCGCCAGGGCGGGAGAGTCCGCCCACCCGGCGCGCAGCCGCGGGAGCGTCAGATCGCGCGCCAGACGCCCACCACCGAACCACACCACCGCCCGCCCCGCCGGCGAACCGAGCGCCACCGAGTAGCCCGCGACCACGTCCCCGCGACCCGCGGCGAACCGCGGGCGCACCCGCAACCCGCCGGCGCGAAGCCTGCGGACGAACTCCGCCTCGTCGCCCGCGGCCGCCGCGCACGCCCGGACCGTGCGCTCCAGGCGCTCGCGGGGCAGCTCCTGGACGTGATCGCGCCGGGCGATCTCCCGCTCCGCGGGCTTCTCCCCACGGCTCCCGCGCCCCGCCTGACGAGACTCCAGCACCAGCAGCCCGTGCTTTAGCTCAAGCTCCCCCGCGAGCGTCTGCGCACGCGGACGATCGTTCCACGTGCTCGCCTTGGTGCCGTCCTCACCCACCAACGACACCACCACGTGCAGATGATCGTTACCGGCCTTGGAGATCCCGTGGCGCAGCGCCACCCACCGGCACGCCGCCTTGCCCTCCGCCCTGGCGAATCCCATCCCGGCCACGAGCTCCTCCGCGATCTGCGCCCACCGCTCCTCGCTGATCTGCCCCTCATCCGCGTGCAAGCTCAACGAGCAGTGCCACACGTGCGCGTCCTTCACACCCCGGTGATGACCCTCCCTGTCCTTCACCGGAACGCTCACCCGCGTACCGAACGCCCGCCGGGGATGATCAAGCACCCCCGCGATCCGCAGCGCCGCCGCCCGGCTCAGCTCCTCATCGGCGTGCCACGCCATCACCCCCGGATCCCCCGCCACCAGGTGCGGCTCCGAGTGCTCGTTACCGCGCCCCGGACCGGCGAGATACACCAACAGCCCGCCCATCCTCCCGCCCCGGGTGATGTTCGGGATCACCCGCCCGCCAGCCCGTCGATCGCCCCGTCGATCCGCCCCACCAACCCCCGCAGCTCGAGCAACACCACGTCCAATCCAGCCGGAACGTCCCCCGAGATGTTCGCGAGCCGCGCGATCTGATTCAGGTTGTTCGCGTTCGTCGCGAGCACGCGACGGATCGCGAACAGCTCCACCATCGCCTGACGCCGACGCGCCGGAGTCTCCCCCACCCCCGCCAACGCCGACTCCACCAACAATCGCTGAATCGTGACCTCCTGCTCCTCGGCCAGCGCCGCCAAACGCGTCTGCTCCTCCTCGGTCAGCTTCACCTGATACGCCACCCGCCGACCCCGCTCGACGTTCGCCCGCCGACGCCGCCCCAACGGGCGCTTCGGCGGCTGGCTCTGGGGGTCTGGCTCGGTCATGGCTCTCGGTCGCTCGTGCCGATCGGGTTGGTCAAGCCCAGCGCAGCGATCGTCGCCCTGGCGGCGAGGACCGGGACTAGCGTAGCGCCAGGCCCGGTCTCAAAGCACACTTAGCACAGCTAAGTGTATAGCTTGCTCGGGATGCTCCGCGTGAGGGACGGGTCCGAAGGACCCAGCGCAGCGATCGTGGATCGCGGGGCATCCCGGCTGTTGTTGGCTGTTCCCCTGCCGTGGCCGTGCGATAGCCAATCGGCTATCGTTGCCTGGATGGTTGCCCGGGATGTTCTCCTCGTCGCCCGCCGCCGCGCGGGGCTGACACAACGGCAGCTAGCCAGCCGGATGGGATGCCCGCAGTCAACGATCGGGCGGTGGGAGAGCGGGTCTCGAGAGCCAAGCTTCGCCGACGTGAGCAAGGCTCTGGGGGCGTGTGGGTTCGAGCTCGGACAATGGCTCTTCAACCGCGACGCGTCGCTGGTCTACGACGCCTCCACGCGCCTCGAGCTGGAGCCGCTCGAGCGCGTACGCAAGCTCCACGCCTCCGACGAGCTCGTCGCGACGCTCGTCGACGTGGCCGCCAGCGGCCTGGCGTGCGTGGTGGTCGGAGAGGTCGCCGGCGCGCTGCAGGGATGGCCGCTCTCACTCGCCGGCCGAGTGCTCGAGCTCGCCGTCGACGAAGACGAGAACGATCGTGATCGTCTACTCGCGCTCCTCACCGCCCGAGGCGCTCAGCCCACGGCGATGACCGAACGCCGGCCGCGCTGGCAGGCCCAAAGCGTCAAGGGCCTCCTCCTCCCCGCCGGAACCTCGGTCGAGCTCATGCACGCCCCCGCCGGAATCCCGGAATACCACCAGCTCGCCGCGAGCGCGGACCGCATGAGCCTCGACGGGGCACAGCAGCGGGTGGCCAGCGTGCACGACCTGATCGTGATGGCCGAGGCCTCGCCCATCACCGGCGCGCCCGGTTTCATCCCCGCGCTCTACGCCGTCCTCGACGCCCGCCGCGCCGGGCCGCCCCGAAGACTGGCCTACGACAGTCCCGAAGGGCAGGCGGCCCTCGCAGGATGGCTGAGCAGCACGGCGGCGTAGACCCCCCGCGCCAGGCGCTGCTCGAAGTGCTCCAGCGCCACGGCGTTCAGGGGATCATCATCGGCGGGGCAGCGATCCAAACCCACGGCTCTGACTACCGCACCGATGACATCGACCTCGCCCCCGCCCGCGAGACGGCCAACCTCCAACGCCTCGCTGACGCGCTCAACGAGCTCTCGCCCGAGCTCGTGATCAAGCAGCACGACCCGCGCAGCACCGTGCCGCTACCGGCCGGCTACTTCACCGCTCGAGGACTACGCAACCAGCAGTTCTGGAACCTCGCCACCCGGCACGGCGACGTCGACATCTGCTTCCAACCCGCGGGGTTCCCCGGCGGTTATGACGACCTGCGCCCACACGCCACCATCCAGGCCGTAGCCGGCACCACGATCGCGCTGCCCATCGCGTCCCTCGCCGATGTCGAGCACTCAAAGCGAACCGCCGACCGACCCAAAGACCGCGCCTACTTCCAACGCCAGCAGACACCAGCCGCCCACAACGAACCCGCCGAGTCGCTTGACCAGCTCGGGACGATCCGCCGAGCGTCATTCCCCCACGACCCACAGTCCGACCCTCCCGGCCCGGGCTCCCAGCCCGCGGCGAAACGTGCGGCGCCGACAGACCACGACATCGAGCGCGACTAGGCATCGCGAGGCTCACTCGCGCCAGATCGCCGGTCGTGGATTTCGTGGATGCGCTCGCGCAGGGCGGTCATCTCCCGGCGCGCGCGCTCCGCGTCGCCTTGGCGCTGGCGGGCGAGCCAGGCTTGGCGGTAGCCGACGGAAAGCCTGCGTAGGAGGGCGGGGGGTTCGCCGGTGCGTCGGGCGAGCTCGGTGAGCGCGAGCTCACCGAGCGTGCGGGACGCTCGCCGCTCGGCGGGCTCGATCTGGCCTCGATAACGCAGCGCCATGGTCGCGCGGCCGTCGACTCTGAGCGGGGGCTGGAGTCCGGCGAGCAGGTAGGCGTCGCGCAGCACCATCCGGTAGCCGTCGCTGCCCACGGGCGGGAGTCCCGGATGCTCGACGTCGAGCACCAGCAGGCCGGCGTCGAACACGGGCTCGCCGTCGGGGCCGGTGCGCACCCATCCCGGCCACTTGGAAGCGCGAAACACCAGCTGCAATGCCCGGGGGGGCGGGTCCTGGCGCCGACACCGCGCGCGCTCTGTGGCCGCCGCGAGCCGGACGGCGCTGCCCGCGGTCGCCACCGCTCGCATCCGGCGGGAGAGCTGGTCAAGCGCGCCGATCGCGTAGGCCAGCATCCGCGGACCGCCCACCAGCCCGCCGGTCCCGGCGAGCGTCCCGAGGTGAAGCAGGCCCGCCAGCCCACCGGCCGGATATCCCTCCGGTGCGGCGCTGGCGTTGCGCTCGTAGCGCGCTACGGCGCGGCGCAGCCGCGCGTAGTCCTCGGGACCGAGCGGCCCTGCGCCTGACGGCCCGGATTCCGCGCCCGCCATCGGGCCGTAGCGCGCCACCACCCATGCCTCACGCAACCGCGAGAAAGGCCAAGTCCGCTCGAGTCCCCACCCGGCGAGCTCGACCGCGCGAGCGCTCGCCTGAGCAGCGATCAGCTCCAACACCGGGGCTCTCTGCACCTCTCGCGTCTTCACCCGGACCAGCAGCGCCTGCACGTCGATCACCGGGCCCTCAGCGGGTTGCGACTCGTCCACAGTGGCGTTCGGGGACGGCGGGTCGTTCCGTTGATCGGTCCCTCTCTCCTGGCCGGTCGTTGTTTTGGGTGTATCGAGCGTGGCGTCAACGTTTGGGGTCTTAACTGCGTGTGTGCGCGTCACGCCTGTTTTATGCGAAGCGTGTCGAAGCTCAGAAGCGGTTGGGGTAACAGGGCTGTTGTTCTCCGCTGAAAGCGGAGCCCCGCAGGGGGGTGCCGAATTTGATCGATGCTCCCGGCAACACCGCACGGCGGCGCGAGCGCGGGCATGCTGGACGCCGCGGCGCTGGCGCTCTGAGGCGCTGAGCGGCCGGCCGTGGCGAACGGCGTCGAGGATCTCGGTGGCAGAGCCGGTGTTCAACGAATGCCCGTAGCGGGCCTGCCAGCGCGCCAGATGACCGGCGGCGCCCTGGAGCTCCTCCACGCTCAGCTCGGGCGCGGGGAGCAGCTCAAGCTCGGTGCGACGCTCCTCGCCGTCGAGATCCACGCCGACCCGCCAGCACAGCAGGCCCATCGCTTCCAGGTCGCGCAGCCGGCGGCGGACCGCACGGTGATGGCGATCGCGATCCTCGAACCCCTCGCCGGTGATCCGCCACGCCGGATGCAACACCGCCAGCCCCGCGACCAGCTGGCGCATGCTCGTGACCACCGTCCCCCCATGACGACCCCCCGCCGCCAGCCGCCGCAGATAGGCGAGCTCCGCCACGCAGCACTTGAACGCCCGCACGTCATGCTCACGGCCCGGCGAGAGCTCACCCGCGACGACTCGCGCGGCGCGCACGCGCGTGAGCAGCGCGAGCAGCGCCACCGCATCCACCGGCGCGGGCAGCACCGACCGAATCGGCGCCGGGCACGACGACAACGACCGGACCCGACGAAGGCCCCGAGCGCGCGCAGGATCGGCTTGCCGTGACGGCCCAACGGGCGCCTGAACTGCCATGCACGCAAGGAAAACCGCTTAGTTGCTGGGATAACAGGGTGGCCGTTGGCGCACAGAGGGGTGGCCGTTGGCGCACGATGGAGATCCGCGAAGGGGGTGGCACTTGGCGCACGATGGCGGGGCGCCTACCGGTAGTCAGAGCTGCCTGCAAACGGTCGAAAGCGGCGTTCTGGTGTCGGATTTGGGAACGCTGCGCATCCCGGGCAAGGGGTGGCTCTTCACGCACGATGGCGACCCTGGCGGGGGGTGGCACTCGGCGCACGATGCGCCAGGGGGTGGCTCTTTGCGCACAGAGGGGTGGCTCTTCGCGCACGATGACCTCGCGACGGCTCATTCCGTCCGCGCGTCTAACGAGACTGCCGACATGGCTGAGTCTCTAGTTCGCCAGCGATCGCTGCTTCCGTTCGGAGCGAATGGCCCGATCGAAGGTTGGATGGACGATGACGTGGCGTCGGCGGCGACGCAGCTATTCGGAAGCGGCCCCTGCGGGCTGCTGGTGATCGATGCGCGGGAGCTCTTGACCTCGACCGCACGCGTGGTCGGCGTGCAGCTCGGAGAGCTGCACTTCAAGGTGTGGATGGCGATGATCACGCTTCACGTCGCGCACGGCATGCCCGTGGACGGCCGCGGCGAGGCAACGGCGGCCGAGCTGAGCCGAATGATCTGGGGCGAGGATCGAGAGCGCGGAGGTTCGAACACGAGAAGGATCTTGCGCGCGCTGTTGGACCTGCGACAAGCGCAGTTCACGGTCCCCGGGTACGACATGGTCAACCAGCGTCCGGCGCCAGCGGTGTCGGATACGAATCTCTTGATCAACCTGACCGTCAACGAGACGATGCTGAAGGCGTTCACCGAAGCGGGGCGCCATCGCCTCGGCCGAGTCGACTTCGGCAAAGCTCTCGGCGCCAAGCAGCGCGGCACGATCGCCTGGCGACTGCACCCGGACTACTCGCAGCGTCTCGCCGAGTCCGATCTTCGCCGGTTCGACTGGGCCAAGGCCCAGCAGCTCCGTGGAGTGGCGCTGGCGCTGTGGATGGTGTTCAGCTCGCCACGCGTGCCCTACCACGACGTGTTCGAAGCGTCCGAGAACGTGGAGATGGTCGAGGTTCCTCTGACCCTCGAGCACTGCCACGCCCTCGGGGTACGGAACTCCGCCGACGCGGGACGGCGCCGAACGCTGAACGAGGCGGGGCAGCGGGTGCGCGCCGCGGACAAGTCCTTCGTCGCCTTCGAGGCGCACGGAGGCCGCGGGCGCCACAGCTTCCTGCGGATCGTGCGACGGCGCCCGAAGACGTCGCCGCTCGAGCCGGCGCTCGTGGTGCCCGCAGAGCAGCTCACGCTAGCGGCGTAGCAGCCCGCGGGAGAGCAAGCGGGCCGAGCTTGGCAGCGTCCCGGTCAGGCCAGCGGATCTCTCAGGTTGTCATGCCGGTTGGAGGTGTCGGCATTTCAACAATCTCGACCGCACGGGCGGGCTCGCAGCCTAGGGGCGGCCAGTGGTCCTGGTAGAAGACGCATACGATCGTCGAGGCTGGTCGCGCGGCGCTTGCAGTCAGCAGACCCGGCCAGCCGGCCCTCCACAACCGCTCCCCGAGCGATTGAAACGGCGACCAGGTGCGCCTCGATGGCCTGGGCGGCCCCACGCCTACCGAAACGAGGCGTTCATCGGTGCTGAGGTTGGCCAGCTCGAGGTCGAGCTGCCAGACATGGTGGTCGTGGGGGATGGCGCGGGCGGGCGGCAGCCCCCGCTCAGCGAGGAAGCGGTACCACTCGGCGATCGCGGTCTCCGTCTCGTCGGCCAGGTAGAGCCCGCCGACGACCTCCCCGCGCTGCCAGCGACCGTCCGTCGGCTCGGTGGCTCGACCGAGCAGGTCGGAGTGGTGCGGCGCGTGGCGGATCCACTCTCCGCGCACGCGGATCCCCTCGACGTTCACTGCGGCTAGGCGACGCCAGGGTATTCGAGCTCGGCGATCAGCCGAGCAACACGGCGGTAATCGCCGCGAGCGAGCAGCTCGACTGGCTTGTCGTCGTCGAGGGCCTCGAGGGGACGACTGAGCCAGATCGGGATGTAGTCGGCTTGCATGACCCGAGCGAGTCGGTCGGTCATCTCGGCCAGCTCGACGAGCCGGTCGGCGCGCACGCCGGTGGGAGCGCTGCGGCCGCTCAGCCAGTCGCGGACCGTACTTGGCCTCGCGCCCGTCGCCGTAGCGATCTGCCGGTCGGTCAAACCCGTCTCCTGTCGTACTCGTCGTGCTTCTGCGGCCAAGGGAGACACGCCCCGAGCTTACCCGAACGGCAAGATATCGACGTCATTCCGTCGTCAATCCTGCGCATCAACGAGGGGATCACCGTCTTGGTCGCGTCGCTCCTCGACCCCGTGCGGATCGCCGAGGTCGCGAGGATCGCGCCCGGGCTCCCGGCGCTGTGGCGCACGCTCGCGCTCGCCGGCGATTCTGCCTCAATGCGGCGGCCCCGGCGCCAATTCCGTCTGATCACATTCCGGGGTGAGGCTCTAAACGCTCGGCGCCACAGTCGCTCCTAGACGCACAGCGTTCAGGCAGGGTCGCCGGCGAGCAGGACGCGCAGCTCGCGCAGGAGCTCGCGCGCCTGCGCCGTGGTCTTGGGCCCCTCGAGCTCGACGACCGCGGTGCTCCAGCTCGCGAGGGTCGGGCGTCCGGAGCCCGCGGCGTGGCGAAGCTCGGCGACCAGCGCGCGCTGGCGCTCCCACAGGGCCTCGAAGAACCGCACACCGCGGGCCTCCTTACGCAGCCCGAAGTAGAGACCGTCCTCATCGGCCTCATGCCGCCCCCAGCGCCGCAGCAACTGACCGGCCGCCTCGCGCTCGACCGGCGCGCGGAAGTGCAGCACTGCGAACAGCCACCGCGTGACCGTCGCATCGCGTACCCCCTGGGCGCGCAGCTCGGCGCACTGCTCCTCGATTCGCTCCCATTGGGGCACGTAGAGCGATACCGCGACCTGGTGCGGGCGACCGCCCCGCGCATACGGGTTCGTGAGCCACTCCGTCTCACCCGGGGCTCGTGTGCGTTGCTCCGGCACCGGCGGTGCTTGCTCGGTGCTCCGCCGGCGCTGGGACCGGGCCGGAGCTCGACGCCTCGCCGACGGGGACACCGCCAGGGACTCTGGAGCGCCGGCTGCCGGCGCCGCCGGGATGCTCCGCTGCGGTGTCTCGCCGCTCGGGCGGCGGGGATCGTCGAGTCGGTGCGCCTCCACCGGCTTGATCGGGACCGCCTTCAACGCCATCACGACACCTCCGCGAGCGCCGGGACAAGCTCGCCGGCGAGCGCCACGAACGCGCGGGCTCCGTGATGGCGGGGCTCGCGCAGGACGATCGGGCGCCCCTCGGTGACCGCATTGGCGATCGCCTCGGTCCTGGGGATCTCCGTCACGAGCGCCGGCAGGCTGAGCGCCGCGAGCTGCTCGCGGGCGGCCTGCACCGTCAGCAGGCGATCATCGGCGGCCACGCACAGAACCTCGGGGATCGGCACGTCGAAGCCGACCTCTCGCAACTCTACGACCGAGCGGACCAGCTCGTTGAGGCCTTTCACGGCGTTGCGGTCGGTCATCCGAACCGGGGCGATCACGCGGTCGGCCGCGACCAGGGCGTTGGTGGTGAGCTGTCCCAGTCCGGGCGGGCAGTCGAGGATCACGTGCGCGTACTCGTCAACCTGGCCGTCGAGCATCCGGCTGAGCCAGCGCTCCCGGGCGGGGACTCGGACGAGCCCCTGCTCCACTCCCGAGAGCCGCGACTCCTCCCCGGCGGGAACGAGATCCACCCCCACGGCGACGTCGACGATGCGGGCCTCCCCCAGCTCGAGCTGGCCCTCGAAGACCTCGCAAAGGCTGGGATGCCCGACGACGTCCGCCCCCAGCATGTCGCCGGCGTTGCCCTGAGGATCGAGATCGCAGACCAGCGTGCGCCGGCCGCCCTGGCCCAGCAAGACGGCGAGGTTCACGGCCACCGTGCTCTTCCCCACTCCGCCTTTCTGGTTCGCGATCGCCCACACGCTCCTCATCACACGCTCCCTTTCGCTGCCGCTGGCCCTATCTCCTGCTCACGGACAAGCCCGCAGTCTCGCAGGCCAGCCAGACGGTTAGACTGCTAGGTAGTGAGTGAGTGATAAAGCAAGTGATAGTGCTGGGACAACGCGCGGCAGGAGGGGAAGTAGGGACGGCCAGGAGTCGGACGGGGCGACCACAACACGACAGACACACGTCGGCACACGCGGACGGTGCCGGCGAGATGAGCCCGGGAAGGCGCGCCACGCGCTCGGCTAGCACCATCGGGTCGACGCCTCGCCGGCAGCGAGCTGAGGGTACAGCTCGCCCTCCTCGTGGCGATCTCCTGCTGCGACTATCACGCTAGGTTGCTCGCGCCTAGGCCCGATGGATAGTGGCTGTAGAGAGCCGGCAGACGCCGGTTTTCACCCCCCCTGCGATTGCGGGCCCCAGGCGACATGTCGTCGCCCTGGGCGCGCACGGGTCTGCAGCTACGAGCCAGGAGCTAGCCGGTGCGGGGGGTCGGAGGCGACGATCTGCGCGACGTCGCGTGAGAGCGCGCGGGCGGACAGGGAGATCTCGCCGAATGCGTGGGCGATGGCGTCCAGGCTGGTGCCTTTCAGCGCCTGCGCGAGTTGCGCGCTGGCGGAGTCGAGCTGTTCCCAGAGCTTGGGGTCGCCGTAGCGTCCGCTGGTGGGCTGCAGCTCGTGGGGGAGCTCGATGGCGTCGGTGACGCGGGTGGGGTCCCACACGAGCCCGTTGGCGTGGGCGAACTCGTAGGCGCTCTGCTGCTGGGCGCACGCCTCGGCGAGATCCGCGAGGCGGTGGGGGTATCCGGCGTCGGGGGGTGCGAGGCGGTGTTGCTTGAGCGCGGTCTGCCAGCTGTGATCGGCGGCGCGTAGCCGGCTTACGGCTTCGTCAATGCTCATCGGCCAGGTGCACCGCAGCCAACATCGGGGACGTTTGGTCTGCGGGTTGTCCTGGCAGGGCGATCCCGGTCATGAGCGTTGATTCGATTCCCGGCTTGTCGTTTGGCTTTGGCCTGGTTCGGCGGTTCATGGTGGCGATCATGTCATCGAGGTCGCCGCGGCGCACGCGGTACTCCCGTCCGGTGGCCTGGATCCCCCGAAGCCGGCCGTCGCGAATCCATCGTCTGACGCTGACCTCGCTGTAGCGCAGCTCACGCGCAATCTCTGGGACGGTCAGCAAGGCGTCTGGGTTTGGGCCGGGCATGGGGTTCTCCGTATCATCTTCCGAGGGACACCAGCAAGTTTCGGACGTTCGGTATGGGTGGTATGGTAGCTGACCGATGAGTGATCAGGGCGACAGGGGACGCCGGAGGGGGCTGACGCTCAATGACGGAGCGGCGGTGGCCGACGTTGATTTCAAGCGCCGGCGTTGGCATGACCGCGGCGTGGACGTCGTTGAGAAGAGCTTGCTTGGGGGGATCGCTGCTGGCGTGGTTTCGCCACGCGAGGACGACGCGATCCGCCGCGCAGCTGACCCTAACCCAGTTCAGCCGCCAGAGGAGTCGGTGGGGGATCCTCCGCCCGCCCGTCCGCAGCTGCCCTTCGGACGGCCGGACTTGGTTTCCCTGGAGGGCTCGCCCGGGCGTTTAGCGGGCGTGCGCGATGCGCTGCGCCGGGTTTCGGTTCCGGGTGTGTGGCTGCGCCGGGCGGGCGCGGGCGCTGCGGTGGCGGCGCCTTTGGCTTTGATCGGCGTCCTGCTCGCGGCTCACCTGAGCGCGGGCTCCGGATCGACGGTGCGCGCCGTACGTCATGTGCCCGTCGCGCCGTTGGTCGGTGGGGCGCCGCCAACGTCTTCTCCCGCCCCGCGTCAGGTGCGCGTACATAGGGCGTCATACAAGCGGCGCGCTGTACGGCACCGTCGCCCCCCGTCCTCGAGTGTCACGAGCAGCGTCACGCAAGCGCCCTACGCGCCGCCGGCGAGCGCGCCGGCGTCCGTACCGCAGTACACGGCTCCGAGTCCACCGGTGGTCTCTCCGCCGCGCTACCAGGCTCCTGCACCCGCGCCGGCTGCCAGTGTGCCCTCGAGGACGCCGTCGTCAAAGCCCGCCCGGAGCCATCCCCGCATTTTTGGGGCCGGCGGCATTTTAGGCCCTGGCCACAGCCCGGATGGCTGATCACCCGCCACGAGAAGGGGAATCCATGCGCCAAATCCTCACCCACGCCCGCTCCCACCATCACGTAGTGGCTGCCTACCTTGCGCTATTCGTAGCGCTCGGCGGAACGGCGGTCGCTGCGGTGAACCTCCCCGCCGGCAGCGTCGGAAACCGCCAGCTGCGCAACCGCTCGGTCACGCCTAGCAAGCTCGGCGGCAAGATCGACGCCGTCGTGCGCTACTGGGCCGTGGTCAGCGGCAGCGGCCGGGTGCTCGACTCCGGCTCGGTGCGCCCCCGGGTCAACGGCGGGGCCGGTCACGTGGAGATCCTCTTCAAGCCGCACCCCGCCGCCGGCCGGTGCTTCGTGCTGGGGAACGTCATGGGGGCGGCGCCAGGGGGCATTTCTGCGGATTTCGAGATGATTGGCAACAACATCGTGAGCGTGGGCACTGGCACAGCGACAGGCCCATTCGCGGTCAAGGTCGCCGTCGCGGTGCTGTGCTCGCCCTGAGCTTTCGTTAAGGACAATGAGAAGAGCAGCTGATGCGAGGTAGGGATCTGATCATCGCCATGGCGATCGCTGGAGCGCTGCTCGGTGCGGTGGACGCGGGCACGGTGGCCGTAGCCCGGGCGGACGAGCCGGTGCGCTCGTGCGGGATCACGGACGCGGGCGGGGTCAACCACGTGTTCACCTCCGCAGGCGTGTTCGGGATCAACCCGTCCGATCAGTGCTCCAGCACGGCCGGGGGGGGATTGATACTCAACGCGCCTGACAACCAGGTCGCCCACGGCCAGAGCGCGCACTGGCAGGCCAACGCTCCGGCCGGGCTGCAGATCGTGGGGTTCAGCGCCCCGTCGGTCATTGCCGGCGGGGTCAACGACGGCGAGCAGTACGGCGGCGAGTTCTACTGGAGCACAGGCGGCAGCCCGATCCAGGTCAACAACAACGGGTACGCCACGGCTGGGCTCAGCTCCGGCTACCTGGGCTTCGACCTGGTCTGCGAAGCAGCGGTGTGTCGGGGGCGGGGTGGTAACGCCAGCATCGCCGTGGCTGACATCGTGCTGGCGGTCAGGGAGACCAGCGGCCCGCATCTGAGCGCCGGGGCCGGCCTGGAGCAGGCGGGAGGCTACGTGCGGGGGGACTGGCCGCTGTCGTTCACCGGGGACTCTCCCTCGGGTCTGTGCCTCCTGGGAGCGAGCGTCAACGGGCAGACAGTCGGCAGCCAGAGCTTTCCGGCCAACACCACCCTGTTTCATCAGTGCTCCTCGACGGGGCTCTCGACCATCGTCCACACGACCCAGTACGCCCCGGGGGGCAACACGCTCACGCTCGCCGGCGCCGACGCGGCGCAGGTGCCCACCTCCGTTGCCAAGACGGTCTACTTCGATAACCAGGCGCCCGCGGTCGCCGTCGCGGCGTCGGCCGCGGACGCGCCGAGCTCGGCCGGGACGCAGTACGTCACCGCGACCGGCACGGCCGGCCCGTCAGGCGTGTCGGGGATCGGATGCACCGTCGACGGAGCGTTCGTGTCCCTCGCGGGTGCCAGCGCACGCATCCCGGTATCGGGGATCGGCGTGCACACGGTCACCTGCGCGGCGGCTAACAACGCCCGGGACACCTCGGGCGCGGTCGCCGTCTCCTCACCGGCGAGCACGACGCTCAGCATCCGCCAGCCAACCGTGTCCGGGATCTCGTTCCAGAGGTTCGTCGGGCTGCGCTGCCGGACGGAGCGTGTACGGGTCAGGGTGCCGGGCCGCCTGGTGACCGTGCGACGCCACCACAAGCTCGTCCGCGTGCGCCGGCGCGCGCACAGCAAGACAATCCGGGCGCGGCGCTGCCACCCGCGGATCGAGGTGCGCCGCGTCCCGTTCTTCGTGACGATCCACGGCCACCGCGTGAAGCGCTACAAGCGCGTCAAGGTGATCGTGCACCCGCACGAGGCCATTAGCAGCACCCGGCGCGTGGCCTTCGGCCAGGGGACAACGGTCAGCGGCGTCCTGCTGGCCAGCGACGGCGCGCCTTTAGCGGGACAGACGGTCCAGGTCGTTACCGCGGCCAACGACGGCCTCGGGCATTTCTCGCTCGCGGCCACCATCACCACCGCGGGGAACGGCGACTGGAGCGCACGGCTTCCCGCCGGGCCCTCGCGTCTCGTCGAGGCCGTCTATCAGGGCGGTAGGCTGACCGAGCCGTCGGTCTCAGCGCAGGTGCGCGTCGTCGTGCCCGCGCGGGTTCTCCTGAGTGTCTCTCCGCGGCGCGTGGCGTCGGGCGGGACGGTACGTATCGTCGGGCAACTCGCGGGAGGCTATCTGCCTCCCGGCGGGGCGCTTGTGCGACTGCGGATCGATTTCGCCGGGGCGCGCAGCACCTATGGCGTCGCAACGCACGTCATGGGTGACGGGCGCTTCACCACCACCTACAGATTTGGGGCGGGCGTGCATCGAACGTTCTATTTCGTGGTGAGCAGCTTGCCTTCGGGCAACTACCCGTTCGCGCCGGCGAGCAGTCGACGGGTGGCGGTGCTCGTCGGCGGGTGTTGCCACTCGCACGCGCGCCGCCCGTAGTAGTCGACGACAATCTGCAACGCAGAGGCTTTGGCGCCGGGTTCGATGTACGGACGCGAGGAGCTGATCTAGCGCAGCGTCAGCGGCTCTCGCGCGAGGGGTGGATTCCAAGCTCTTGCGCTAGACGCTGGCGCAGCGCCAGGAATTCGTTGCCCTTGGTGGCGGTCCGCCACAGCGCGCCCGCGAAGTCGTAGATCGAACCGCCAACGGCGCATCCGTAGCAGTACCAGCTGCCGTCCTCGTAGAGCTGGAGGCTCGGCGTGGCGTCCTCGTGAAACGGGCACGCGACCTTGCCCGTCCGGGAGACCTTCAGCCCGGCCAGCATCAGCACGTAGTGGTGGGCGGGGAGCGCGAGCAGCGCCTCGTCGAGGGGATGGCGAGCTCGCCGCGGCCGCGACCCGCTCGCGCGGACGGTCCGCCCGGGCGGGTCGGGGAGGCCGTCGAGGAGCTCCTCGAGCGCCACCCGCCCGGGGTGCAGCGCAAGAAGCTCCACGGACGCGGGCGGCTCGTGCTTATGGGAGAGGGTGCCGGCGGGACGCAGGATCCGCGCAGCGTCCACAGACGCGAGATCCCCGCCCAGATGATGCGCGAGCCGGCGGTTGGCCCGCTCGAGGACGCCCGGGCTGACCGGCGCCTGAAGCGTCCAGTAGGCGTGCAGGTGCCCGGGCGTGCCCGACGCGATCGTCATGCTTGGCGGGTGCGCGAAGCGCTCCAGGCGCTCGGACGCGTCGGATGAGTCGATCTCGATGAACGCGAGGTGCGACGGGGTGACGGCGTCCCGTCCGCCGGCGCGGCGGGCTCGCAGCAGCACGCCCGTATAGACGTCTGCGTGCGGCGCGAGCGCGGCGATGAGCCGAGCGGCGCGCTCGGGATGCTGCGCGGGGAAGAAGCGGTGTGCCATCTGGCCGACGCCGCAGGCGTAGCGGATCTCGAGCAGCCGACCGGCGGGTTCTGAGCCCGTCAGCACCCGTAGGTAGCGGTCAAGCTCTCCGGTGCGGGTAGGGCGCGGGAGAGTGGCGCTCATCGTGCGCGCTCGAGCGCGATGCTGCGCACGTGGCGGCGGTAGCTGCGCGAGGCCATCGCGTCGATCCAATGCTGCGCCGCGGACGTCTGTGGCAGGTGCGGATCCTCGCGGGTCAGCGCTGCGTCGATGACCATCGCGAGATACGTCGAACGGGGTACCTGGCCGCGGGCTTGGTCGATCTCCTCGATCAGGGCGAGCGGGAGTGGTAGCGAGACCTTCGCGGTCGGGCACGCCTTGCGGAGCACGTTGATCGGCTCGTCGGCGCTGCGGGTGCGCTGTGACACGGCTCTTTCCTTTCGGGCGAGAGTGGCCTGCCGGCGAGACGCGCCGCTAAGAGCGCCCCGCCGGCCGTCGTGGGCTAGAACGGGATGTCGTCGTGCGCGGTTGCGCCGACGGCGACGGGCTCGGGGTCGGGGTCGCCGTCCTCGCGGCGGGAGCCGTCGAGGAACTCGACGTGGCGGGCGATCACCTCGAGGTGCTGGCGGTGGCTGCCGTCCTCGGCTTCCCACTCGCTGTGGGAGAGGCGGCCTTCGATCCCGACGCGCCGGCCCTTGGTGAGGTACTCCGCGCAGACCTCGGCCTGGCGGCCGAAGACGGTCACGTCGACGTAGTCCGCTCCGGCGTCCTCGCCGTCGGAGTCCTTGGGGCGCGCCAGCGCGAGGCGCATCTTGGCGACCGACTTGCCGGCCTTGGTGGAGCGGAGTTCCGGGTCGCGGGTGAGTCGGGCGGTGAGGTTGACTGTGTTCATCGGTCCCTCCTTGGGGATCGTGGTGGTTGACGTAGCCCGGAGAGCGCCGGCCAACCGGGGCCGAGCGGAACCGAGCCCGTAGGGCGAGGGGAAGGGAGCTTGCGACCTTGCAGCGAGCGCCCCGGCCGGCGCAACATGAGGGTGCAGGCAATCCACCGCGGGCCTCGAGGAGCACGGGGCGAAGGCCGCTGTCAACCCCGGCCGGCTCGCCGTCTCGGAGCTCCGCTTCACCGCCGGGCGAGACCGGGCCAAGATGCGCCTCGCCGCGCCGGGGGATCGAGGCAACGAGCGCGAGGACCGCGGCGCGGACTTCGGACCCGGCGGCCGGGTGCTAGCGGCAGGCAAGAGGGATGAGCGCAAAGAGTGGGCATGGCCGGCGCGTTGGGATCGAGGGGTGGCTCGCTTGGCCGCGCAGGGTGTCGGCGGCGCGAGGTGATATACCATACCGAACATGAGCGGTACGAGCGGTACGAACGGTTATCGGCGGGTCAATGGCCGCCCGGCCGGCCTGTCAGAGGCCGGTCGCTCGCCGCGGGCGGGCGGGCGCCAGGCGGGCGTGGAGCGACCGGGGCCCGCGGAGCGTCTGCCGTTGCGGACGTGGACGGAGATCGAGCTGCCGGTGGAGGTTTGGTGGCTCGGGGTTCACGGCGGGGCGGGGGAGAGCACGCTGGAGGAGCTCTTCAACGGCTCCCGCGCGGCGGGTCATGCGTGGCCGCGGGTGCCGCACGCACCGGGGGTGCCTGACGTGGTGCTGGTGGCGCGTACGAGCACGCGGGGGCTGTGGGCGGCACAGAGCGCGATGCGCGAGTGGGCGGCGACGCAGCTGCCGGTCAGCCTGCTGGGGCTGGTGTTGATCGCGGACACCCCGGGACGGCTGCCGCGGGCGTTGCGGGAGCTGGCGGGGTTGATCGGCGGTGGGGTCCCGCAGGTTTGGTCGCTGCCGTGGGTCGAGGCGTGGCGCACGGGCGAGCCGCCGAGAGCGGCTAACTCACCGCGAGAGGTTCACCGGCTGCTGACTGATCTTCGCGCGGTGCGCGCGGAGCCCTAACGAACAAGGAGAGGTTTTGATGCTTCACACCCTTACCGCAGGCATGTTGCACGTTTTCGCGGTGCTAGACCCGGGGCAGGGCCTCGCCCCGCCCGGCAGCGCGAAGGCGACGACGATCGTGAAGTGGATGGCGTGGGGGACGTTCGGGGTGTGCGTGCTGGGGGTGCTGCTGGCGGCGGCGAAGATGGCGATCGCTCATCAGCGCGGCGGCGGTCACGGCGAGCACGGCGCCAGCCTCGCGTGGGTTCTGATGGCTGCGGTGGTCGCCGGGTCGGCGTCGGCGCTGATCGGCGCTTTGAGCTGATGACCGCCAGGACGCCGGCGTCGCCGGGGAGTGAGCGGTCGTGGTGGACGCAGCGATGGTTCGTGGCGTCGGCCTCCCTGATCGTCGTACTGGTGCTCTTGAGCGCGTACCTCGCAGTAAGCGGAGACCAAAGCGGGGACGGGCGGTCGGCGGGAGCGCCGGCGGTCGCGGGCTCACCGGCGGCAGCCGGGAGTGCTCCGCCCGCGGCCTCGGCGGTGAATCCGCAGGGGTGCGCCCTGTCGGCGGGGGATCAGAGCGTGCCCGCGAGCGCGCCTGACGCGTCGTGGGAGCTGGTGGGGAGCATGGCGGCGCCGGCAGAGCCGGCGAGCATCGGGCCGCAGCGGACGGTCGGCGGCTTGCGGGTGTGCTTCGCGCATTCGCCGGTGGGGGCGCTGTTCGCAGCGGTGAGCTTCTGGGCGGAGGGAACGGCGCACCCCTACACCGAGGTGTACCGGCGTTTGGCGGCCGACACGCCGGCGAAGGCAGCAGCGATCAATGATGCGCGCAACAACGTCGGGGAGCGTTTGGATAGTGCCACCAAGGTGCAGGTCGCGGGGTTCGCGATCACCTCCTATGACGGGGTCAACGCGGCACTTACGTTGGTGTTCCGGGTCGCTAACGGCGGCCTTTACGCGGTGCCGAGCACGATGCGCTGGGAGGATGGCGACTGGCGGTTTGTGGTCGCGGCGACCGGCGGGGTGCCCGGCGCGGGGCAGATCCCTGACCTCACCGGGTACGTGGCGTGGAGCGGTGCGTGATGCTCCCGTTGGGGGTGCTGGGAATCTCGATCCCGAACCCGTTGCACGCGATCTCCTCGACGCTCGGCGGTGTGGCGAGCGGGATCGCGGGGGACGTGATCAGCCAGGTCGCGAGCGCGATCGCCAGCGCGGTGGGGAAGCTGGTGGCGGCGTTGGGGACGTTGTGGGTCCGGGTCGGGACCCCGAACTTGACTTTGACGAGCGGCGGGGCGAGCGCGTCTGATCCGGTGGCGTTCCTGCAGGGGCACTTGTACTGGTACATGACGGCGCTGGCGGTGGCGGGGGTGCTGGTCGGCTCGGGGCGGATGGCGTGGCAGCGTCGCGGGGGGCCGGGGCAGGATGTCCTGAAGGGGTTGCTGGTGTATGTGGCGATCTCCGGCGCCGGGGTGGCGGGGATCGCGCTGCTGGTCTCCGCCGCGGATGATTTCGCGAGCTGGATCATCAGCCAGTCGCTGAACGGAACGGACTTCGCTCAGAACATCACTGTGCTGCTTGGTTTGACGGGCGCGAGCGCGCTGAGCGGAAACTTTCTCGGGCCGATCCTGGTGATCGTGCTGGGTCTGGTGGCGCTCCTGGCGTCGGTGATCCAGATCTTCTTGATGGTCGTGCGCGGGGGGATGCTGGTGATCCTGGCCGGGATCCTGCCGACCGCCGCGGCGGCGGGAATCAGCGGAGCGGAGAGCAGCAAGCACTGGTTGAAGAAGAACGCCGCGTGGCTGGTGGCGTTCATCCTCTACAAGCCGGCTGCGGCGATCGTGTACGCGGTCGCGTTTCGCCTGGTCGGTTCGCACGTGTTCGGCGCGGGCGGGATCGTCGGGGTGATCACGGGGCTGTCGTTGATGGTGCTCGCGTTGATCGCGTTGCCGGCGTTGATGCGGTTCGTGACGCCGCTGGTCGCCTCGGTCGCCTCCGGAGGCGCGGGTGGGGTGATGGCGGCGGGCGCGGCCGCGGCGATGACGATGCCCACCGGAGCGATCCGCACCCGCGCCAGCCAGAGCGCGGCGAACGGTTCGGGGAGCTCGGCGGGGAGCGGGCCCGCGGGCGCCACGGGAGCGGGGCAGGTCGGCGCTGGTGCTGTCGGCGGCCAGGGGTCCGGTGAGCCGGGGGCCAGCGCGCGCAACGGGGCCGCGGGCGCGCAGGCGCCGGCGGGCGCGAGCGCGCTGAGCGGAAACTTTCTCGGGCC
>JBPCPO010000081.1:0-8577 GCA_050999075.1 Solirubrobacteraceae bacterium | reverse complement strand
GCGAGGCACCATGATCCGGAGAATAGAGCCAGGTGAACCGAAAATGTGAAGAACCACATCTGGACCAACGCGCGACCGGGCCAGAAGTTGCGCCCAGGTTCCCTCAGGACCGCGCGGGCCGGGTCAGGAGATCGCCCAGCAGCACGCGCGCGTGTCTACGGTCAAGCAAGGACCTAGGTCCAGATCGACGCTCTGACCACGGCCAGCACCAATGCGGAGCCCTAGGTCGATGATCTCAAGCCATCGGAATCCGAACCGCCCGACGGGTCCACGAGGGCCACTCCCGAGGGGCCCAAAGCCGGGACGGTCGCGAGGTGCCCGCGGATCTGAACCCGGCCCTGCGCGGTTCGGGTCAACTAGTGTTGTACGGGCAACGCCGCCAAGAAGTTCAACCCATCTTGACAGCTACGTCCTCAGCCGCCTCCGAGGTCTGATGAGCGAGCGCTACGGCTGCAACTTGCGAGGGCAGGTGGAGAGCTGGAGGCGCGAGTCGGTTGAGACTCATGGCCTCTCGCCTGCTGGGACCAGTCGCTACCCGGGGGACGAGTCGTGACCATCAAGACGATCATCGGTAAGCCGTGTGCGGGAAGACCGCACCCACGGATTGAAAGGGGAATGGGGAGACGGGCCACCACGGCACCGCGTCCCTGACTACCGATGGCGGATCTGGTGCTCGGCCCGATGTTGCGCTACGCGAGTGACACCGAGGTGACGGTGTGGGTGGAGGCAGACTGCCGATGCGTGGTGGAGATCCTCGGCCATCGCGCTTCGACGTTTCGTGTAGCGGGTCATCACTACGCGGTCGTGGCCGTCACGGGTCTTCCGCCGGCAAGCAGCACGGAGTATGAGGTGCGGCTCGACGGCGAGCGGCGCTGGCCGCCGCAGGGGAGTGGTTTTCCGGCCAGTCGCGTTCGGACGCTCCCGCGCGACGGTCCGCTTCAGCTCGTGTTCGGCTCGTGTCGGGTGACCGCGCCGCACGAGCCTCCGTACACGCTCAGCCCCGATGAGCACGAACTTGGGCTCGGGGTCGACGCGCTGTATGCGCTGGCGCTGCGGATGCGTGACCAGAACCCCGAACTGTGGCCGCAGATGCTGTTGCTGCTGGGCGACCAGGTGTACGCGGACGAGGTCTCCCCCGAGACGGTCGAGTTGATTCGCGCACGACGAGATGTGCGCGAGCCGCCGGGCGAGGAGGTCGCCGATTTCGAGGAATACACGCAGCTCTACCGCGAAGCGTGGTCGCAGCCGCCACTGCGCTGGCTGCTCTCCACGATCCCGACCGCGATGATCTTCGACGACCACGAAGTCCACGATGACTGGAACACGTCGGAGGCGTGGATCGAGCAGATGCGCGCGCGGCCGTGGTGGCACGAGCGGATCACCGCCGCGCTGTCGAGCTATTGGGTCTACCAGCACCTCGGCAACCTCACCCCCGCCGAGCTCCAGCAAGACCCGCTTCTACACCGGGTCATGGAAGCCGATGATGCCGCGCCCCTGCTACAGGCGTTCGCCGCTGACGCCGAGCGCGAGGGTGGCGGCAGCCTGTGGAGCTTCTCGCGCGATCTCGCCGGCACCCGGCTGGTCGTGCTCGACGGACGCGAGGGACGCCTGCTCAGCGGCGAACGGCGCGAGATGCTCGACGAGCAGGAATGGAGCTGGGTCGAGAATCAGCTCACCGGCGAGTACGACCACGTGCTGATCGCGAACACGCTGCCCGTGCTGCTCGCACCCAATCTGCACTACCTCGAGGCGTGGAGCGAAGCGGTCTGCGCCGGCGCCTGGGGGAAGCTGGCGATTCCTCTCGGGGAGTTGCTTAGGCAAGCACTCGACCTCGAGCACTGGGCCGCGTTCGAGAGCTCATTTCGACGACTGGTCGAGGTCGTGCGCGACCTCGGGGCCGGCCGCCGGGGGCCAGCGCCCGCCTCGATCGTGTTCCTCGGCGGCGACGTGCACCAGGCCTACCTGCACGAAGTAGCCTTCCGGCGCTCGGCTGGTATGCGTAGCGCCGTCTATCAGGCCGTGTGCTCGCCGTTTCGCAACCCGCTCGACCGGCGCGAACGGACGCTCCTGACCGCCGCGCGTCACTCGCGCCTGCTTAGCTGGGTTGTGCGCGGCCTAGCCCACGCGGCAGCCGTCGAAGATCCTCAGATCCGCTGGCGACTCGTGCAGGAGCCCACGTTCGATAATCAGCTCGCGACGCTGCGCCTCCACGGGCGCCATGCGTGGCTGACGATCGAATGCACCCGCCCCGGCGCCGGGAGCGGTTCCCGGCTCGAGATCTCGCTCGATCGTCAGCTCGCCTGAGACACTGCTTCACTTGCCCCACTCGCGCGTGTGCCTACACGCGCGTTTCGTTGTGACTCGGCGTCGTCTGGATTGCCCACCAGTCATCATGCAGCCGAGCTGTACACGGCCGCTTGCGCACGCTTCCGAACGGTCAAAGACGCGCCGGAGCGCGCCGCCGCAAACCCGGTTTTCCGTCCGAGACTTCTCGGGACCCCTAACCGAAGCACCGCTTTCTGCTCCGCTGGTAACCGGCCCCAGGTACTGCATCTGATCGACGAGATGCACGCCGTCTGTGCCGGTCCACACCCGCGCATGGGCCAGCACCGCAAGCTCGAACCGATCGATTCGGCGACCCGTCGCATCCGCCGGGACTTCGACAGGACGAGATGCAGACCTCGCCCGACCGGGATCAGCAAGATCGGCCCGGGCACGCACCGAGACGACGCTAGCGCGACGCTGCTAACTCGACGCTGCTAACTCGACGCTGCTAACTCGAGCTACTGATCACCGGGTAGAGCCTTTGGGTAGATCCCCTCTGAGAGGAACACCTCGTTGACCCTGCGCGCGACCGCCAGCTCGGTCTCCAGCTGGCTGATCCGTCGCTTCGCGGCGGCTAGCTCGAGCTGCTGATCGGTGCTGACGCCCTCGACCTCGCCGCCGTTGACCCGATCCTGCTTGAGCCAGTTATAGACCGTCGCATCGCTTATGTGAACTGTCGCCGCGAGCTGCAGGACACGGGTTCCAGCACGCGCCAGCTCGATCACCTGGCGTCGAACTTCCGGTGGCTGCCTGCGAGGCATACAAATCCTCCTCCACGGCCGAAGACTCCAGCATGCCGACTCCATCGAACCCGGGGCAGCTCACCGGGTTAGCTGGACGCTGACCTTCCGCCGTGTCCGGCGGGCGGGTGCGCGTTCGCGATCAACAACGCCCGAGTCCCAGCATCGTGGATGAGCGGACGACCGGACCGCGCCAGATCCCGCAGCCCGTCCATCCCCTCACGCTCATACCGAGCGCGCCACCGGCCCGGCAGCTTCGCCGAGCACCCCACCCGCACCGCGATCTTCTTCGCCGACAACCCCTCCGCCGCCGCCAAAACCACCCCGGCGCGCTCGACCATCCGCCGCTCCGCCCGACGCGAACGGACGATCCGCTCAAGCACCGCGCGATCCTCCACCCCGACCACAATCCGCTTGCTCACCATCAGCTTGACCCCGATCATCGCTCATCCGAACGAGACCCGATTCGAGACCAACCCCCCCAATCATCCTATTGGTACAAGACTTACAGGAGTCTCCGGGATGCAGGCGCTCCCCCTGCCAGTAGCCGGCGTATAGGTCGAGGATCGGTCCGGCCTTCTCGGCGAACCGGGGGGCGGGCGGGAAGATCCAGGAGCGGTGCTGCCACGGCTTGATCGCGTCTTGGGAGAGCCAGCGCCACACGGTAACGCCGGAGATCTGCTCGCAGATCCCGCGGGTGATCGCTTCGTGCGCGAGCTCTGAGGAGGACCAGCGCGCCCGTGGCACGTCGCTGTCCTCGGGCCGCTCGCAGGCCATCGCGATCATCTCCAGCGCGGAGGTGAGGGGGGGAAAGTCGGGGGCCGGCCCCGCCGTGGCTGGTCCTCGAAGCCAGGCGCTGCTCGAAGAAGCGCTTGCGCCACTGCGAGACGACCTCGCGGCGACAGTTCAGCCGTCCCGCGATCTGGTCGTTGCGCAGGCCGTCGGCGGCCAAACAGGAGCATCTGGGCGCGGACTACCCGCCAATACGGCAACGTATACGAGCGCGCCAGCAGCTCCAAGGACGATCGCTCCTCGTCGTTGAGGTCGATCATGTACGGACTGCGCCCGGGCATCAGAACCCCCACATCCGCGGGACAGGATGCCACAGAACCTAGGCGTCACATCAGACAGCTAATACGTGTGCGTACTTACGAGAGCGACCACTAAGGTCCACGACGCGGTCCCGGGTTCGACATCGGACCTTCGATGTGTGGCGGTCCCGTCGCCCGGGTAGCGGACAAGCTCAGACCCAGCATCCACAGGCGCGAAGGAGCAAGGCAATGACGGCGGAGAAGAAACCGGAGATCGTGGTCGTGACCGGGTCCTCAGGGGGGGTCGGACGGGCGATCGCGCATGCGTTCGCCAAGCGCGGCGCCCATCTCGCGCTGCTGGCGCGCGGCGCGGAGGGTCTCGCCGGCGCCCAGCAGGAGGTCGAGTCGCTCGGGGGCCATGCGCTGAGCATCCCCACCGACGTCTCGGATCATGCGGCGGTCGACTTGGCCGCCTCGCGCGTGGAGGCGGAGCTCGGCCCCATCGACATCTGGATCAATGACGCGATGGCGACGGTGTTCGCGAAGTTCGTCGACACCGAGCCCGAGGAGTTCAAGCGCGCCACCGAGGTCACGTACCTCGGCGCGGTGTACGGCACGATGGCGGCGCTGAAGCGAATGGTCCCGCGCGACCGGGGAAAGATCGTCCAGGTCGGCTCGGCGCTGGCCTACCGGGCGATCCCGCTGCAGGCCGCGTACTGCGGGGCGAAGTTCGGGATCCGTGGTTTCACCGACTCGATCCGCACCGAGCTCCTGCACGACCAGAGCAAGGTGCAGATGACGATGGTCCAGCTGCCGGGGGTCAACACCACCCAATTCAGCTGGTGTCGCTCGAAGCTGCCCAAGCACCCCATGCCCGTGCCGCCGATCTACCAGCCAGAGATCCCCGCCGAGGCCGTGTACTGGGCCGCTCACCACAAGCGCCGCGAGCTGTGGGTCGGCTACAGCGCCGTGCAGGCCATCCTCGGCAACCGGCTGTCCCCGAGCTTCGCCGACTGGTACCTGGCCAGGACCGGCTTCAAGGGTCAGCAGGTGCAGGATCTGCCGGTCGCCCCCGGTCGCCCCGACAACCTCTATCAGCCGGTGCCGAACCTGGCCGCGACCCACGGGATGTTCGACTCGCAGGCCAAGACCCGCAGCCCGCAGCTGTGGGCGGCCACCCACCGCCCGGTGGTGCTGGGTGCGCTGGCGGGGCTGGCGGGCGCGGGCATCGCCGGCGCGTTCACGCTCACCCGATGAGTCCGGCGGCTCGTGAGAGCGCCGTGCTGGGCATGCAGGAGCCCCACGTGCTGCGCGAGTACGCGCTGGTGGCCGACGGCGAGCGCGGGATCCTCATCGGGCCCCGGGGAGACTTCGCCTGGATGTGCTTTCCGCGCTGGGATTCCGGCGCGGTGTTCTCTCAGCTGATCGGCGGTTCGGGAACCTACGCCATCACCCCGAGCGATCGGTTCGTATGGGGCGGCTACTACGAGCCTTCGAGCCTGATCTGGCACAGCCGATGGTTGACCGGGGAGGCGACGATCGAGTGCCTGGAGGCACTCGCGCTGCCCACTGCCACCGACCGCGCGGTCGTCCTGCGGCGAGTGGTCGCGGTCAAGGGCGCCGCCCGGGTTGACGTGGCGCTGGGGCCGCGGGGCGAGTTCGGTGCCGACGCGCTGCGCCGGCTCTCAAAGCGCGACGACGGCGCCTGGACGGCGCAGGTGGGCGAGACGCGCCTGTGCTGGACCGGAGGCCAGGAGGCACGCCCGCAGGCCGATGGTCACGGCGGCCGGGCATTGACCATGGCGCTGGAGCTCGAAGAGGGCGCCCATCACGACTTCGTCCTGGTGCTCGCGGCTCCCGGTGCCGACGAGCAGGCGCCCGAGCCCGAATGGGCGTGGCAGGGGGTGCGGGCGCAGTGGGCAGACCGCGTGCCCGAGCTGGAGCGCACGATTGCCCGGCGCGACGCGCGGCACTCCTACGCGGTCCTGTCGGGGCTGACCAGCCTGGGGGGTGGGATGGTGGCGGCGGCGACCACCTCGCTGCCCGAGCATGCGCTCGAGGGACGCAACTACGACTATCGCTACGTGTGGATCCGCGATCAGTGCTACACCGGCCAGGCCGTCGCCAGGGCCGGTCCGCATCCCCTCATGGACGACGCGGTGCGCTTCGTGGCCGAGCGCCTGCTCGACGACGGGCCCCAGCTGAAGCCCGCCTACACCACCAGCGGCGGCGCCGTGCCGGACCAGCGCCAGCTCGATCTGCCCGGCTATCCGGGGGGCTCGGACATCGTCGGCAACTGGGTCAACCAGCAGTTCCAGCTCGATTCCTTCGGCGAGGCGCTGCTGCTGTTCTCCGCCGCCGCCGGCCACGACCACCTCGACGTCGAGGGGTGGCGGGCCGCCGAGGCGGCGATCGAGGCCATCGAGCAGCGCTGGCGGGAGCCCGACACCGACGCCGGGATCTGGGAGATCGAGCCCGACGCCTGGACCCACAGCCGGCTGACCTGCACCGCCGGGCTGCGCCAGATCGCCCAGCACTCTCCGGGCGGCGAGCAGGCCGCCCGCTGGGTCTCGCTGGCCGACACGATCCTGGCCGACACCGCCGCCCACGCGCTTCACCCCTCGGGGCGCTGGCAGCGCTCGCCCGGAGATGCCCGCATCGATGCCGCCCTGCTGCTGCCCGCGATCCGGGGCGCGATCCCCGCCTCGGACCCCCGATCGGTCGCCACGCTGCACGCCGTGGCGTCAGAGCTCGCTCAGGACGGGTACTGCTACCGCTACCGGCCCGACGAGCGCCCGCTGGGAGAGTCCGAGGGCGCCTTCTTGCTGTGCGGCTTCCTGCTCGCGCTGGCCTACGGGCAGCAGGGGGAGCACGTCACCGCCGCGCGCTGGTTCGAGCGCAACCGCGCCGGCTGCGGTCCCCCCGGGTTGTGCTCGGAAGAGATCGACGTCTCCCAGCGCCAGCTGCGCGGCAATCTCCCCCAGGCCTTCGTCCACGCGCTGCTGCTCGAATGCGCCGCGGCGCAGTACGGAGACGCTTCCGCGCCGAATCGTGCCTGAGGCGAGCAGACGGCGGCGACAGCGAGGATCTCGAGTTCTACGGCTACCGCGACGAGATCTGATCTGGGCGTCGCGAGAGCGATGCGGGCGCCTGGCCGAGCGGCCAGCGACCGCTGCGCGCAGCCGTCGGAGGTCGCGCGCGGGCCCGCGTGTTGGTCCTGATGCCACCGACGCCCGCAGCGCCGCATCGTCCGCAGGTTCGGACCCACCGGGGGGTGCAGGCCCCGCAGGGCCTGCACCAGATGAAGGACGCGCCCGCGCGCGAGGAGCCCGACGAGGTCGACGGCCGCCGGTCCTCGATTGGAGGGTGCCATGCGACGCGATCGGGTGCCCCCCGTCCCGAGCTCGTCCTCGAGCGCGACCCCGCGGGGCTCAAGCTGCGCGACGCGGTGCGCTACGTGCTGCGGGTTCGGTCCAACGTCTTCGTGCTCGTGGCGGGGGACGATTCCTGGCCGCCTGTCTCCTGTTCGTCGCGCTGGCTCCAGGGAAGACGATGCACCGGGAGTCGACTGACCGCCCGGTCCGGCCCACATCCTGTGGACAGGTACGATCCGGGGACGAAAGCAGGTCCTCTCGTCATACAGGACGGAGCTGAGCTCATGAACAGCTGGGACATCAGAGCGCTCGCCGTGGCGCCACATTCGCCTGAGATCCTCTCGACCAATGACGATGCTCGAGCGGTGGTGCTGGAGATCCCGGCCGGGGAGAGCCTCCAGGAGCACCAGGTGCACGAGCGGACCTTGATCACGGTCATCGACGGGGAAGTGGAGATCACCACGGCGGACGGAGACAAGGTCGTGGGCGGGCCTGGTCTGCTGGTCGAGCTCGCGCCCGCGGAGCGTCACACGGTCCTGGCCCGCTCGACGGTGCGGCTGCTGCTGCTGCTCACCCCATGGCCCGGACAGGGGCATCCGGGGAGCATGACCCTGGAGGACAAGGCGAACGCGACGCAACGCGCCGCCGAGCATCGGGTCAGCCCGTGAGCCCGGCGCTGACCGCGGGGGGATCGGCGCTCTCCCCGGGAGGTCACCCTCACCGCGCTTGACTTAGTACCCTACCGGGGTATAGTCTCTGCGGTCGGGATGAGCTCTGTCGTCGCCAAGTTCGCTGAGGGCCTGTCGAACACGTTCCTGATGGCGTGGGCGGTGTGGTGGGCGCTGGTGCTCGGTTTCGCCATCTCGGCCATGGTGCAGGCGTGGGTTCCGCGCGAGCGGATCCAGCGCGCGCTCGGCGGCTCTGGCGCCCGTCCCGTTGCCCTCGCGACGGGTCTGGGCGCCGCGTCCTCGTCGTGCTCCTACGCGGCGATCGCGATCGCCAAGTCGCTGTTTCAGAAGGGCGCCTCAGCGGCGTCGGCGCTCGCGTTCCAGTTCGCGTCGACCAACCTGGTGTTCGAGCTGGGGGTCGTGATCTGGGTCTTGATCG